>NZ_JBHYGR010000024.1:0-59893 GCF_042738155.1 Kitasatospora sp. NPDC059088
GCCCGCGGGCGCCCCCCCCCCTGGCCGTCGTTTTGCGCCTGGTGCTGATTGCCCTGGGGTTGCGGCGCGGCGGCCGCCGCCGCCTCCCCCCGCGGCGGGCGCCCCCCCCCCACCCCGCCGACGGAGAATCCGCGAGCCGGACGCCACCACAGTCGAGACCGACCCGACCCTGCCGAGCCTTCGCCGCGCCCCGGCGCCCGTGCTGGTCCGGCCCAGGATCCGCGCCGGCCCGCCCTATCGGCTCCGGGCTGCCGGGGGTGACGAGCCCTGCAGCCTGCTCATCCCCTCAGCGCCTTCCCTCGCCCGCACCGCCACTCTTCGGAGACTTCCATGCCCACGGCACCCGATGCCTTCTTCACCGCCCTGTCCGATTGCCTGGCCGGGCACATCACCACGGCGCGGCACCGCTCCAGGACCGCCCTCCCCGGGGGATACGAGCTGGCGCTGCTCACGCGAGACAGCACGGTCGGCGCGCTCCAGGCCGCCCCGTTCGCCCCGTCCCCCACGAATGCGGCCCGGATCTGCACCGCGCGGTTCTCCCCCGGCATCGCACTGCCGGTCGCGACGCGCGTGCTGGCCTTCTTGGTCCGCAACAGCCCGGCTCTCCCCGATGCCCGCGGCACCCGGGTGGACCCGGCGGACGTCGCGCGGCACCTCGATGTGGGGCTCCACGAGCAGCGGACCGACGACCCCGGGCTGTTCGTCACCTTCGGCCACGCACACGCGTGGCTTCATGACAACCGCCTCGGCATCACCCTGGGCAGTGCCGGCAGCGGCGGGAGCATCACCTTCACCGGCCCGTGGGACGCCGTGACGATCGGCGCGGTGACCGATCAGGCGCTGCGGGAGTTCACCCACGCCGGTGAGCTCGCCACGGAGGTCTCGGCCCTCCTGCCGTCGCCGTGGAACCGGGTGCTGACCGACCAGTGGCACCCTGACGCGGCGGTCATCCTCCCCCGGCACAGCCCGACGGCGGACGATCCGCTGGGCCGCCGCTTCTCCCGCGAGCTGCGCGCGGTCGGCGGACAGCTGCTTGAGCAGCGCCCGGACCTGGACATGCAGCCGTTCTTCTCAATGGAGGGGGCCGCGGTCGCGCTTCGGGTCACCCGCCGGGAGCGATCCGTGCCGCGCCTGGTGAAGTCCAGCCGGTACGTGCCGCCGCGGCCCGGCGGCCCGGCGGTGGTCGAGTACCACTCCGAGTACCTGCCGGAAGGCTTCCGGCGCCCGGACGGGTCCTGACCGCCGCCTGGGGACGACCACACCCCGCGGCAAGATGGAAATGTGGTCACCAATTTCTGTCGGGGCGGGTTGGCGCCCGGCCCGGCCACTCGACCCCCTCAGGAGGACCAGCGATGCCCGACGACGAGCCCACGATCCCCGAGCACTGCACCGCTTGCGGCTCGACCGCGCCCGACGACTGCGAGTTCGACGCCGAGTTCGACGGCTACTCGGCCTGCTGCAACGAGCCCGTCTGCTCGCCGCTGCCGGTCGACTTCCGCAGCCCGCTGCGCTATCCCGCCGAGCCCTGCTGCGACGCAGACCCCCGGTACGCGCCCCGGATCGCCCAGGCCCTGGAGGCCGCAGGCGTTGTGCACCACGGCCTTCGGGCGAGCAGGAACCGTGCCGGCTTCAGCCTCTTCCTTCCCGCCCTCGGCGGCAGCGCGGTCCTGCGCCAGGCCCTGTCCGGGCTCCGGCGCAGCGACTGGTGGTGCCGGCCGGACCGGAACGAGCCCGGCCTCACGGTCGTGCGGATCGACCTCTCGGCACCACGAGGCAGGGAGCGTGAGGGCGCACTCGGCCGCCTGGACCGGGATCTGTGGCTCGCCGGGTTCACGCCGTACGGCTTCCACATGGACGAGGGATTCTGGGGCTACCGGGCAGCCCTGCCCGCCGGGGAACCGGAAGGGTCTCCCCATGTCAGCATGCATGGCCCCGTCGGCCTTGACCTGCGGGACGGCAGGGAGGAGTCCGCCCGGCAGGTCGAGGCGGCCAAGGCCGCGCTGCGGCGGGCCGGATGGGCCATCAGCACCAGCCTGGGCCACTCGTTCTACGCCACCGCGCCAGTCGCCTGAGCTTCCGTCGGCTCCCAGCGCGGCTCCGCGGGCCCGCCTCCGTGCAGTCGGGCCCGCGGAGCCCACACCCCCAGGCGGCATTGACTTGTGGTAGGCTTGTTTTTGTCAAGGCGGGCTGGCGCCCTCCTGGCTACTCGATCTCACCCCACCTACGGAGACCCCATGTCCTCGACCCAACCGCCGCAGCTCCCGACCGGCAGCGACCTGCACGGCACGCTGATCCACCGCGTTCTGAGCGACGCGGGCATCGGGCACTGCGGCATCGCGGCAGTGCTTGGAGACCTGGTCTACGAGCTGATCCTCCCGGGCGACACCGACCCCGAGCGCATGCGACTGATCCTGGCCGCACTGCGCGGCAGCGACTGGACCGCGGCGCCCGACCGCCTGGACGACCAGGGCCGCCCGGTCGCACGCATCGACCTGCGGCCGCGACGCCTCCCCCGAGGCCGCGGCACGCTCGGCCACCTTCACCAGGTCCTGTGGCGCGCAGGCTTCACGCCTCACCGGTTCGGCCCGGCCGAGGCCTTCTGGGGCTACGTCGCCAGCCACCTCTTCGACGACGTGACCAGCCCCCCGTACGTCGGACTGCACGGGCCGGATGGTCTCGCCTCCGCCGAAGCATCCAGGCAGGCCCAGGCCGCCCAGGCCGCACTGCACGAGGCCGGATGGAGCACGCGACCGGCACTGGACCACTCCTTCTACGCGAGCCCCCCGGCAGCCTGAACCACCCCGCCCCATCACCGGGCCCGCAAGCCCGCCTTCGAGCAGCCGGGCCGTGAATCCACACTCACAGTCGGCATGCCATTGTGGTATGCTTCTTATTGTCTGGATGGGTTGGCGCCCTCCTGACCACTCGATCTCACCTCATCTACGGAGACTCCATGTCCTCAACCCACCCGCCGCGGGTCCCGACCGGCGACGACCCGGCATGTGAACCGCCCCTCTCTGGCGACACCGACCCTGAGTACATCCGACAGGGGGCAACCACAACCAGCACGACCACCCCGGCATACCGGATCGGGGAGCTGATCGGCGATCACTGCTACCCCATCTACGTCGGCCCCGAGTTCGGCATCTTCGCCGCCCTCGCCCTCCGTTGGGGCCGCGACTGGATCATCATCACCAGCCGGGGGGAGCTGAATGTGGGCCGTCCGGAGAAGGGCGTCCCCGGCGTCCAGAAGGCGGCCGCCCGTGTCGCGAACGAGTTCGCCGACGGGAACATCACCGCGCTGCCGCCATTCGCCGCCGAGCCGAAGCCGGTCCTGCCGGTGGGCGAGGTGCCTCTCCTGCACCCGCGAGTCCCCCAGACTCCCCGCAACATCAAGGCCGCCGAGGCGGCTGACACCACGATGGCCAAGTACTTCTGGCGGCGGCGCTCCGGCTTTCCCGGCTCAGACAACCCGGTGGATGCCGAATGCATGCTGTGCGGCTGGGTCGGCTCCCGCTACTTCAGCCACCTGCGCGGACGCAACGGGAATCCCCCGAGCATCACCCGCCACCCCGGCGGATGCGTCAGCCCGGACAAGATCCGCGAACTGATTCCCGGCTACCCGCAGTAGCCCAGGTGCCCGCCGGTTCCGGACCCCGAATCCGGCGGGCACCACCGTCACGACACCGTCCGGGACACCTCGCGGCCAGCGGGGGAGCGGGGCTGGTGAACCGCTCCTTCCACGCGAGCCCACCGACCGCCTGACCCTCTTTGCCCCGCCGTCGGGCCTGCGGGCCCGACGGCCCTTTCCCCCGCCGACCGACCGTCGGCGCCCCGTCAACTCTGGAGTTCGCCATGCCAGTTTCGAACGCCCTTCGCGAGAAGTACCACCGCACCGCCCGCTTCTGGCCCGCTCACCGTGACGAGGAGGGGAAGCTGTGCTGGCCGGCCCTCGAGGTGGCCGGCGCCCTCGTCTTCGTCTACGTCGACGGGAACACGCTGCGCGTCAGCGTGGACCTGGACACCCCGCACCGCGGGATCGTCGAGCGACCCAACACCCGCTCTACGATCCCGCTACACATCACCGTGCAGGGGACGACGGTGTTCTACGCGCCGTCCGAACGCTCCGGCGACCGCGCCTGGCGTGTCATCGCGCCCGACGGCGACCATCTGCTGTTCACGGACGGCCAGGAGCACCTCGCGCTCGCGGCCGCGGACGGGCTTGGCGGCCTGATCCAGTTCCGCAGGGCGCAGGACACGGTGTGGATCCCCTCATTCGTCCCGGGTACGGCCAAGGCAGCGCCCTGGTGGAAGCTGCTGTATCGCCGGATCTGCCGTACGGCATCCACAGCTGCCAACGCAACCCCGGTCCGCGCCTTCCGCAGCATGAGCGCCGCCATCCGGGGGCGGCTGCGGTGACGCGGTCCGTCCAGGAGCAGCTGCCGTTCGAGGACCTGCCCGAGATTCCGACCGCGTCGCCGTGGTGCCAGCGGTGGGAGGGGCGGCGGCACTCGTGGCGGCACCTGAGCGAGGGCGGGTTTGACGCCCGGAATTTCGAGGTCGCCCCCGTGGAGGAGCGGGAGGCGAAGGAGTTCGTGGTCAGGCACCACTACTCGGGTACCTATCCGGCGGCAGTCCGCCGGCTTGGCCTCTTCGACGTCTCGGAGGGCGGGCGCAGCCTGTGCGGGGTGGCCGTGTTCGGGGTGCCAGCTGGCCCCCGGGTGCTGACGCACGCACTGCCCGAACTTCGGCCCCACTCCGAAGCGCTGGAGTGCTCTAGGTTCGTACTGCGCACGAAATGTCCGGCCAATTCGGAGAGCTGGTTCCTGGCCAGGTGTTTCGAGGGCCTGCTGGCGGTCGGCGTGCGCGGGGTGGTCTCGTTCGCGGATCCGGTTCCCCGTCGCGACGCGGCCGGCCGGCTGGTGGCCGTGGGGCATGTCGGCACGATCTACCAGGCGACGAATGCGGTCTACACGGGCCGCGCAGTTGCGCGGTCGATCAAGCTGCTGCCGGACGGCACCGTGCTGAACGACCGCTCGGCACAGAAGGTGCGCCGCCAGGAGCAGGGTTGCGAGTACGTCCAGGAGAAGCTCGCTCGGCTCGGCGCCTCGCCCTTCCGGGCGGAGGCCGATCCGCGCGCCTGGCTGCGCCGTGCCCTGGACGAGGTGGGGGCGCGGACGGTCCGACACCGAGGTGCCCATCGGTACGTGTTCAGGCTGGGAGCCACCAGACGCGAACGGGAGGCGATCCGTCTCGGCGTGCCCGTGCTGGCGGCTTACCCGAAGCACCCGGATCCCGCACCCTGGCGCAGCTGATCTGCTCGCGAGTCGACACACCCTCAAATGGCACCGAAATGCGGTATACTTCTATCCGTCGGCAGGGGTTGGCGCCCCTCCGGCCGCTCGATCCGCGATCCCCAACGGAGGCATCATGCCCAGCTCCGCCCAGTACGCCGATCTCCTCTGGTTCCACCTCGACACCTCGCAGATCCCCGCCCGCGTCGTGCACACCGGCAGCGGCGAGTATTCGGTCGAGATCCCGGTCCGCCTCGGCGGGGTCTCCTTGCACCTCGAAGTCAGCACCGACGAGTACGGCACGCTCTGGCAGCTGCGCGACGAGCACGGCCCGGGCGTCGGCGGGTCGCGCTCCGACCTCACCGTCGACCGGGTGCCCGACTGGGTGCGCACCCTGCTGAGCCACTTCGGCGGGCACCTCGACGAGCCGTTCTTCCGCCCTGGCGACAGGGTTCTCGTGACGAACGACGACGGCGAGGCGAAGCAGGTGGTCTCCGTGGCCGAAGTCGTGGAGACGGGCGGGTCAACGTTCCTGGTGAGCGGGTCGGACGGACGACGCTGGCCCGCCGCGACCGCCGTGCACGCCATGTCGGCCGCCGAACGACGCGCTCTCAGCTCCTGATACCGACCGCCCGACCGGTCCTGCGGTGCTCCGCATGGCTGGTCGGGCGCACCTCCGGGCCACCGACGGCCCCAACGGGGGCCTTCCCGCGACCGGTCGCGGCAGTCTCCACCGCCGACGACCGGCTCGACGCGGCCGCCAGCCGGCCCCCACCGCCCCGCGGGCGGAGCCGGCCGGACCGAATCACGGAACACCGACAGCCGATCACCGAGGAGTCCCCGGATCGCGGGCCCCTCGATTGCCGAAGGGGAACAAGATGAAGCACGTGGTGCAGTTCAGCGCGGGCATCGGCTCATTCGCCGCTGCCCTGCGTGTCGCCGCGCGATACGGCACCAGCGATCTGGTGCTGCTGATCGCCGACGCGCACGCCGAGCACCCCGACCTGTGGAGGTTCGCCGACGACGTCGCCGATCACTTCAAGATCCCGCTGACTGTGGTCGCCGACCCCCAGGGACGCGACCCGTGGGACGTCTTCCTGGACGTCAGGTACCTGGGCAACAACCGGCTCGCGCCGTGCAGCTACTGGCTCAAGCAGAAGCCATGCCGGGACTGGGTCGAGGCGAACTGCGACCCAGGCGACACCGTGCTCTACGTCGGGATCGAGGGCACCAAGCACGACCGGGCCCGAATGCCGCCCATCGTGCGCGGCTGGTCGCCCTGGCCAGTGGTCTTCCCCCTCGCCGAATGGGACGAGCGACCGGCCGACAAGGAGGAGCTGTTCCAGGAGGCCCGAGCCCTCGGGATCGAGATCCCGCAGCTGTATCGCGATGGCCATGGACACAACAACTGCCGCGGTATGTGCGTACGGGGTGGCAAGGGCGCGTTCGTGCGCACTCTGCGGACCGACCCGGAGGCCTTCGCCTACGCCGAGCGGCGCGAGCAGGAGATCCGGGAGCACCTGGGCAAGGACGTGACGATCCTGCGCGAGCAGCGCAAGGGCGTCATCCACCGGATCACCCTCACCGAGCTCCGGCTTCGCGACGAAGCCGCCCGCCACGACGCCGCCGCCCAGCCCACCGCCACTTGAGCTCCCGGCAACGCCCGGCGCTACGACGCTGGGAACGCCTCGGCGACTTCCAGTCCGGCCCTGCCGGGCCGGGGCCGGCCCGGCGATCCACGACGGCCGGCCGCACGATGCGACGGCAAGGGCGCCCAACTCCCACCATGGGCAACATGTAATTGTGGTATGGTTGTTTCTGTCGAACCGTGCGGTTCGACACCCGGTCGGCGGTGGCTCCGCCGCCCGGCTCTCGATCCCGGACCCACGACCACCAGGAGGCCCACGATGTCCGCCCACGTGACGACCGAAGCGCAGCCCGCCGTCGGCGAGCGCACCCACGTCCAGATTCACCCGCACTCCCCCACCCTGCTGGTGCTCAACGCCAGGTTCGTGCTGCCGTTCGGAACGCAAGACCTGTCCCTGGCGATGCCGGCCGCGCCACAGGGCAGTCCCCCGTGGCAGTGCGCCGCGCTCGCGCTGTACCTCGGGCGACTGCGCCAGGGCGAGGTCGAGGCGAGTGCCGCCGCCCTGCGCGACTACCTCCTCAGCCGCGCGCCCGAACCGACCTACCTGTGGACCTACGAAAAGAGCGCGCGTCACGACGCGCAGGTCACGTGCCTGCTGGATTTCGTACTGGACACGAAGCCCGCCGCCTGGCGGGGCTGCTCGCTATCGGTGCTCGAGGGAGAAGACGGCTGCGGCGGATTCCGCCACGAGCGGATCTGGCGCGGCTGCCGCGACGTCGTGAAGGGCGCGCTGGACGAGATCACCGGCGAGCGCGATCGGCTGCGCGCAGTGAACCGCAGGTTCAACTCCTCCGAGCTGCTCAAGGCGATCGAGTCCGCCACTGCCCTGGCCGACGACGTGGAATCGGTGTGGCTCGCACTGCGAGCCGACGCCAACCGCGACCACGGCAGCCGCGCCCGCACGGCGATCCGTGGCACCGCCGTCGAGGCCGAGAACCGCGAGAGCATCCTGATGCCCCGCGCCGCTCCGCTGATCGTCACCGGGACTCTGCACCAGGCGGCAGACCAGAAGCGCGAGAACGACGGAGGCCTCGCCACCCGCCTCCAGCTCCTGCCGGACGAGGAGTTCCGCCAGCACCTCTCCGCTGTACCCGATCTGCTCGTCTGCCGGCTCGAAGGCGAGCTCGGCACCCGGGCGCTCCAGCAGGGCCTGCGCCGGGGCGACCGCGTGGCAGTACGCGGCCGCCTGGTGGTCCGTCACTACCGGGGTGACGACGGCATCCCCCGTTCGGCAACCCTGTTCCACGCCGACGGATTCGGCCCGCTTCTCGACTGAAAACCCAGCCGTCCGCCGGGCGGCCCGGCCAGCAGCCCCTGGCCGTCCGTCCGGCCGCGGCCCGGGCCTGGCGCATGTCGCTCGCCCCGAGCCGTCGACGTCCGCGACCACGTCGCCGGCGGGATCCGGCCGACCGCCGGATCCCGCGGGTGATGCCCCGAACCCGTGAGCCTAGACCGGGCGACGCCCCGCCCTCGTTCACCAGTGCACCCGGTTAGACCAGCAGGGCGCGAACGCCTAGGAGGCCACGGCGCCCTGGCTTCGGCAAGGCCGCGAGACTCCCCCGCGGGCACACCTCCCACTGAGGGGCGTCACCCGCAGTCGGCCCCCGCTCCGGTCATGCGGCCGGGGGTCCGGCCACGTACCCTGCGGCATGCTGCGACTGAGGGAGCTCATCAGCCGCGGCCGGCCGGATGTCCAGTCGCCGGCCGCCGGCCGAAGAAGCCGCCGCCCCACAGCCCCGCGTCGGCTTTAAATTGTGGTACCTTCTTTCTGTCTCCGGGAGTCCTGGGGACCCACCCCTCCAAGGAGTTAGCGATGATCCCCGCCGGCACCATCCCCGCGGACGACAAGAAGGCTGCCGAGCTGTACGGCTTGAGCCTGAGCCGGTACCGCACCGTCCAGCCCTGGAAGAAGTTCCCCCCGAGCGTCAAGTACCTGCAGAGCCCCGCCGCCAAAGTCCGCATCCACGACCTCGAGCAGCTCAAGGTCCAGATCAGCAACATGAAGCTGGAGGAGGGCGCGAAGCAGGAGATCCCCCTGCTGTCGCGGGACCCCGACATCCTGCTTCCGCAGAAGGCCGGCGAGGTGCCCCAGCTGAAGCCCGGCGTGAGGCTCCAGGGCGATGACCTACTCGACCGGTACGAGGCCTACGCGGCCATCCCCGAGAAGGACCGGCCGGCCTGGTCGACCTGGCTGCGGCTGATCGCCCCGCCCAGCGGCGGCGCCAAGACGGTGGGACCCGAGCCCGACGACGAGTTCGACATCGCCGGCGCCCGGCTCTGGCGGTATCGCACCCTCATGGATTGGAACAACAACCGGACTCCCCAGCACGCGACGGGCCACGGCCACGGCCGGCCCGTCGGCCGAGAGGAGCCCGGGACCCGCCAGCCGCGGCGCGACTTCATCGAGCGGGTCGACAAGACCCGCCAGCTGCTCTCCGACAACCCCGGCCTCACCAAGGCCGAGCTCGCCCAGGCACTCGGAGGCAAGTCCGAGCGGACCGTCGAGCGCATCCTCGCGTTCCTCGAGGAGGAGCACGCCGGCGGCCGGCAGCCGGAGAACTGAAGCCAGCACGGACGTCTGACCGCGGCCGCGCCGCCCGAGCAAACTCACCAGGGCGACCGTCGAGCCATCAGCTTCCTGACGTGCTGAAACAGCAGAAGCTCACCAGGCCGACCGGTGCTGCAGACCGCGAACTCACCACCGCGATCGTCAAACTCACCAGCACGCCGCGGCACCAGCGGTGAGGCACATCGGACTCACCGGCAAACTCACCAGCAGGTGATGCGGATCCGTTACGCGGGCTGCGGGCCGTGGGGAGGATTCCGGTAAGAACCGCGGGGTTGTCTCAGTTGAACACGATCACCAAGGACTCCCCGAGGCACTCATGAGCAGCATCTACGACCGGCCGTTCCTGTGCGCGCTGTACCTGCACCGGCTCGCGACCGCCGAGCAACTCCACCAGCTGGTGAGCCCGGACGTCTCCCTCGACCTGACGCGGCGCCGACTGAACGGCCTCCGCAAGCAGGGGGTCGTCGACCGCGCCCTGAAGGAGGGCCGGCAGGGCATTTGGTACCTCACCGACCGGGGACGTTCGATCGGCGAGACCATGGACGAACTGGCCGGCCGCACGAGCCCGCCGGCACCGGAGGACCCATTCGAGGCGAAGATGCGCAGCGAGCACAGCCTCGCAGTACTCAACACCCACCTGGCGTTCTTGAAGGACGCGCGCCGGCGGGGCGACGAGTACGGCTACCTGGACTGGTCCCCGGAGATCTACCACCGGGTGGTCGAGCAGGGCGCCGACGCACTGATCGCCGACGCACTGATGAGGTACACGGTGGTGAAGCCGTCCCGGGCGCTGCACCGGGCGTTCATCGAGGTCGACCGCGCCACGATGTCGTCGGAGGCGCTGGCGAGCAAACTCCTGGCCTACGCCCGGTTCCACCAGCTGCTCCCGGTTCCGGTCAGGCATCAGCGCAGTGTCCAGGCCCAGTCCGCGATCCCGGCCTGGCAGCACTACTACCCGGCGAACTTCCCCCGGATCCTGTTCGTCCTGACCGGCGCCGGCCCGACGGCGCGGCAGAACCGGGTGCGTGACCTGCAGGCCCTCGCCCAGACGAGCCCGCTGGTCGAGCGGACGCTTCAGACGGTGCGCGCCGGGGTCGCCAGTCTGGAGGAGATCGAGGAGCAGGGCCCGTCGGCGCCGGTGTGGGCGTCGCTGGCGGATCCGCAGCGGCCGCGGTGCGGTTGGGCTGAGCTGTGACACCCCTGGACGACCGACCGGTCGCTCCGACGACGAAGGCGAGGACGATGGAAGTCTCAGTTCTGGTGATCGGCACCGACCTGTCCATTCGGGAGGAGCAGGTCCCCGACGGTGGTGCCGAGCAGCGTGAGGCGTTGCGGCTGCTCGCGTGCGCAGGCCGCGAGGCCGGCAGGTTGGCCGCGCCGTCGTTCTACCACCGGCAGGCGGTGACCTGGGTTGGTCAGTTCGAGGCCGGGCTGGACGACGATCCGCGGTGGCGGGATGTGCTGTGCCGGCCGAACGTGCTGGCGACGGCGCTGGCGAGCGCGTGGCGGGGAGCCGACTTGGGGTTCGACTCGTACTGGCTGTACGGCCCAGTCGTCTTCTCCGGCGTGCAGGCTGGGGCGAACGTGGCGGGACTTACGACCGATCGCGTCCAGGACGCGGTGAAGGCGCAGCAGTCCTACGTGGGGCTTCTGGAGCGGTGGCGTCTCGATGCTGCGCCGGCCGATCAGGGGGAGCAGTGGCGCCGGGTTCTTGCGGCCGTTCGGTCGGTGGTACCGGCGGGGGCCCGCTGAGTAGAAGCAGAAAGACGGCTGTGGCCGGGACCGTGGGTGCGGTCCCGGCCACAGCTGTTTCGGCGACGTGCGGTCAGGCCGTCGACGTCTCGGGGGTCATGCCGATGGTGTGCGGGCCTCGGCGGGTGTCGGCGAGGACCAGGGCAAACCCGCTGGACTGAACGGCGTGTTGGAGGGCCCAGTAGTCCTGGTCGTATGGGAGAACGAGCTCCTGGATGATGATGCCGTCGAAGCGCCGTGCCCGCAGTTCCTTGATCATGCGCTGCCAGCGGAGGGGCCGCTGACCCGCGGTGTCGTGGAAGAGGGTGCCGACGGTCCACGACCGGCTGTGCGCTTCGAGGCGCCCGACGGCATGGGTGGAAGGGGCTGCCCGGGCCCGGGGCGAGGTGGCGTAGACGGCGACCAGGACCTGGGGGCCACCGCGGTGGTGGGGTATGCCGGCCGGGCGCAGTGGCGGAAGGGTCCGGGGGTCAGCTGAGGGCACGGTAATCCCCCTGCCGGGCGCTGAACGGGCGTCGGGTGGTGGCGGTCATGGTCAGGCGGCGAGTTCCCTGGTGGCGGGTGAGCCGGACCTGCCCACCCCGCCGGAGCGAACGGATCGCGGTGTCGTAACCGTCCCTGCCCCCGAACCAGTCGGGGAGTGCCATCTCCGCCACGGCATCGGCTCGCTGGAGTGTGGCGCGCAGGGTGCGGCGGAGGTGGCGCAGCGCCGGGCCGGGGGTGGCGTGGTAGGTGACGCGCAGGACGGTCCTGGTGTGTCCTCCGGTGGTGTGGGTGCTCTTGATGGTCGAGGTGTAGATCCTCATGCGGTCCCTGCCAGCGGTGCGGCGGCCAGGTCGGTGAGGGTGGAGGCGAGCCAGACGGCCGGGGTCAGGGTGGAGGTGGCGACGGGCCAGTGGAGCCAGCGCACCGGCTCGGGCTGGGTCGTGAGCGGAGGCAGTCGGTCGGGGCTCGGGTCGGGCATGTCCACCGTGGTGCCGGGCGGAAGTAGGCAGATGCCGGGGCCGAGCGCGCTCCAGTGCTCGGGGGCGGTGCCGCGGGTGATCAGCCAGTAGGTGACCTCAGTGGCGGCGTCGAGAAGAACGGGCCCGAGGTAGTCCGGGCGGTGCTCGGCTTGGAGGCGGGCGAGGGCAGCGAGGCCGGTGGCGACGGGCATGCGGGCGGTGTCCCAGTCCTGTCCGGTGGGGATAGCCAGGAGGGTGCCGGGTTCGGACCAGGCCACGATGGCACGATCGCGGTCGTGGCGGTCGAGGGTGCGGGCGAGGTAGAGGGCCGGGTGCAGTGTCGGCCGGGTGCGTCGGCGCGTGGTCGGCAGGGGGCTGGCCGGCGGCTGGGTGGTGGTCATGGTCGTCGTGGCTCAGGCGGGCCGGGCGGTGCGAGTGAAGACCTTGATGGGGTCGCTGGCGCTGCGACTGTCGGGCTCCCGCCCTTCGAGGTGGATGATCTTTCCCCTGTCCGGTCGGGCGCGCAGGTCCCGGACGTACCACGGTGTGCCGTCGAGGAGCACCCAGTCACCGATGGTGAGCTCGGCGACGGTGCGGTCGGTCGGGTCGCTGAGCGTGGTGCCGTCGGCGAGGCGGAAGCGGTTGGTGCCGAGCGGCTCGGCGCCGTTCCACTGGCGGTCCTCGGTGGCGGGGCGCCGGGTGGGCGCGGCCGGCCGGGGTCGGCCGGGACGGGTGGCGGGTTGCCTCGTGGGGGGTGGGACGCGCACGGTTTCTCCTGGTCAGGGTCGGCGGCCGGCAGCGGGCGCGGGCAGGACGGCGGGGTTGGCGGGAGCGATGGCTGTGGTGAGGGCGTCGGCGAGGTGTGCGGGGTCCGTGAGGTGGCCGCTGCCGTCGGGCGGGACCAGCCACTTTCGCTCGTTGCTGGTACTGCCGGGGCGCGGGCAGAGCAGCGTTCGGCCCTCGGCGACGATGTGGGTTCCCTCGATGTCGGGCCAGCGGGAGCCGGGCGGGATGAGGAAGTAGGCGGTTTCCGGCCCGGTCGGCGGGTAGTGGGCGAGGACCGGTCCGGGCGTCAGGCCGTGCGTACTCAGGTGGTCGAGCGCGGCAACGGCGTGCTTGGCGTTCATCGCGACGGCGTCGAACAGCGCGCCGATGGGGAGCGGGGAGTTCTCACCGCGGTTCCATCGGGCGGCGAGGGACGCCCGCGCGTCGACCGGGCAGGCGCGGGTGAGCCAGGCCATCCCGTCATGGCTCGGCGTCAACGAGGGCGCGGGTCGCTGGTGCGCGATCGCCGGTTCCGGGCGGCTCCGGTCGAGGTCCGGGACCGGGCACACGGCGGTGACAAGTTTGCCGTCGCCGAGGGGGATGGTGTCCCAGGCGCAGGTCAGGGCGTCGACGAGGCGCATTCCCTGGCCACGGGGGAGGGTTCCGGGTGCGGCCGGGTTGATCTCGGGCTTGGCGGCGCCGTTGGTGTCGCTGACGGCGATCCAGATGTGGGGGACTTCCACGGCCATGAGGATGTCGATCTGCCCTGCGTCGCCGTGTCGCATCGCGTTGGTGACCAGTTCGGCTAGAACGAGTTCGGGGCCGAACAGCGCGTCGGGGTCGTGAGCGCGTCCTTGGGCCGCCAGGGCGGTGCGCAGGTAGGTGAGGGCGGTCGCGCGGAGAGCGCTGACCTTCTGTTCGGTCGCGTTGGTCAGGCGCCAGGCCGTAGCGGGAGCGGTGTTCGGGGGCTGGAGGGCAGTGGTAGCGGTCATGACGCCTCCTGCGGGTGCGGCCGCTTGAAGAAGGCGGCGAGGTTGTTCTGCCGCTGCGCGGCCTGCGGCTCGGGGGTGGTCTGCGCGGGGGGCCGATGGGTCGGCGCGATGGCAGCCGGATAGGCGGTGTGCAGGGCGACGGCGAGCTGCCCGGTGAAGGTGAGGGTCCCGCTGCCGTCCGGTTCGACCAACCAGCGTGCGCCCTTGCGGTGGGGGATACCGGGCTGCGGGCACGGCAGAGGGGCGCTGTTGGGACCCAGGTGGGCGGTCAGGCTTCGGCCCCAGTTCCAGCACTTGTTCTGCACCACGGTGATGCCGGTGAGCAGGGTGTTCCAGTCGTGGAAGAGCGCCGGGACGAGGAAGACCAGGTCGGCGCCGGTGTCGAGGACGGGTCCCGGCTGGTGGTCCACGGCGAGGTGATGCAGCGCCAGGTCGCCGAGTCGGGCGTGAACGCGGATCGCGTCCCAGTAGCGCGGGGCGCCGGGCTCGATCGGGGCCTGGCCATGGGGGGTCTGCCATGCCGTAGTGCAGGCCTGGAGGTCCTGGCCGTGGAGGAGCCATCGCGCGCCCGAGTTGAGGGGGTGGCCGGCTCGGCGGACCGGTATCGGTTCGGCATGGGGCGTGGGCGGGACCGTTGTGTACTGCGGTCGCGTAGTGGGGTTCATCAGGGCTCCAGCCGCGTCGCGGGCCTGGGCAGGCCGACCGGCACCACAGATCGCGGATAGCGATCATGTGATCACTCAAAGCAAGCGGAACTTACTGTCCTCGCGAAATCGCGAGTAGTCAACCGCTATGCTCGCGAAATCGCGACATCCCTCCGGCAGACTCTGCCGCTCCAGCACCTCGCGGATGGCCGGTACCTACCGGCACGCGCCACCCCACCGGCCCAACCGGGCAGACTGTGACCCACACCCGCAGGAGGGACCCAACCGTGGCAACCAGCGCCCAGACCTACCGCCGCGCGCGTTTCGGCAGCGTCCTGCGCCGGCTCCGCGAGCAGCGCGGACTGACTCAATCCGCCGTGGCCGCGCAGGTTGGCGTCGGCGTGGACAGGATCAATCGCGTCGAGTCGGGCCGGGTGAAGCTCGAAGTCAGCCTGCTCCGTGGGCTCCTCGACCTCTACGGCGTGCAGGACCAGGTGCGCCGCGACGCGATGGAGGACATGGTCGTCAACCTCGCCAAGCCGGATTGGTGGGCCAACTACTCGCTGCACCTGGCCTTGCAGGACTACCTCGGCCTGGAGAAGGACGCGTCGGCCGCCTGGGCCTGGGAGCCGCTGCTGGTGCACGGCCGCTTGCAAACCAGGCGCTACGCCGAGGCCCTCCTGGCCTCGGGCGAGGGCGTGATTCCCGGCGGCCGGGGGCGCGTGGAGAACATGGTCGCCGTCCGCATGCACCGTCAGGAGGTCGTCACCAGCGCTCTGACGGTCGTCCTCAACTCGGCCGCGCTCGACACCGTCGTAGGCGGCCCGGATGTGATGCGCGAGCAGATCGCCCATCTGCTCACCCGCCCCGAGGTCGACCTGCGGATCCTGCCGACCGGGCGGCCCCACGTCGGCCTGGACGGCGCCTTCACCAGGCTGACCTTCCCCGACGGCGGCGAGCTCGCCTGCGTCGAGAGCCTGGTCACTACCTCCTACTTCGACGACCCCGAGTCCCTGTCGCTGTACGGCCGCGCCGCCGAGCAGCTCACCGAGCTTGCGCTCGACCCGAGCGCATCGCGGGCCTACCTCGAAGAGCGCGCCCGCGCCCTGTGACCCGAGATCCATCCCGGAAGGACCCTCATGCCGCACCACCCCCCTCGTCTCGCGCCGGACGAGTGGACCACCAGCTCCTACAGCGGCCAGCAGGGCAGCTGCGTACGCTGGCGCCGCGACCGCACCGCGGCGGACCACATCGAGATCGGCGACTCGAAGGACCCTGCCGGCCCGACGCTGAGCGTCTCGACGCCGATGTGGACAGCGTTCGTATCGTTCGCCCGAACGTTCGAGGTGTAACAGTGCCCCAGCACCACTGAGGGGGCGGGGACGACGGCATCGCGCCACTGCTCCCCGCCCCCTCAGCCTTCCCCCCGCGGCCGATGTGCGGTCGTCCCCGAAGGCAGGCGGGCGCCCACGGCCGTGTACGCGGAGGCCGATTCGGCCGGCACTCCCGCGCGAAGGCGTTCTCGCGCGCTGGTGCTCCACGGCCGGTCCTCTCGCCTGACTGTCTGCTCCCAGTCCAGCGCCCGTCCAGCGGGTGAGTCCAGGTCAGATCACCGGACAGATCAGGGCTCGCCCCGGGATACTGGGGCGCGCTGCCCCGCAGGCGCCAGGCGGGGATTGGAGGGGAGGGCGGATGGACGAAGCCGCTGCTGTCGGCAACCCGCTGTTCGTCGCAGCCCGGGTCCGGGTGGGCTTCCACACCCAGGAGGAGTTCGCCGAGGCCTTCGAGATCCGGGCCCGGGCGCTCGGGACGCCGCTGGGCATCTCGGTGCGCCAGGTCCGCCGGTGGGAGTCCATCCGCCCGGGCTGGCCAAACCGGGCCGCGCGCAGGGTGCTGGTGGACCTGCTCGACACCTCGCTGGAGGGCCTCGGCTTCGCACGGCCCCCGCGACCGCCAGGCCGGCGGCCGCAACCCGCAGCCGACGGGGAACCAGCCGACTCGCAGCTCACCCTTCTCCGGACCGCGCTGGACGATGCGGCCCGTACCGACTCGCTTCTCGGCCCGCGGGAATCGCTCCCCCGGACGCTCGCAATCCTTACCGACGTCGCTGACGCGGCCCGGCAAGCTCACGCGCCCCTACGCCGAGAGCTGCTGCTCCTCGGGGCCCGGGCAGCAGAGTTCGCGGCCTGGCTCTACCGGGACTCCGGCGCGCCGGCCGAGCACACCACCTACTGGCACGACCGCGCCGTCGAGTTCGCCACCATGGGCGGCGACGGAGCACTCCACGCATACGTGCTGCTACGCAAGGCGCAGGCCGCCGACGACGACCCCGCCCGCATGCGCGACCTCGCCCACGCCGCGCACTCCGGGCCCTGGTCGCTGCCGCTGCGTCCCCGCGCCGAAGCCCTGCAGCAGGAGGCCCGCGCCCTGGCCCTGACCGGCGTTCGGGGCGATCCGGTCGACCGGTTGCTCGACCAGGCCCGCGAAGCGATCGTCGCCGCTCCCCCGCCGACCGGTCCGGCCACCTGCAGCGGCCCACTGGGCGACGCCTACACCCTGGAGCGGCTGATGGCACAGAGCGCGCTCTGCCACCGCGAGTCCGACCAGGCGGCCCGCTCGGTCGAGGAGTTCCGCTCCTGCCTGGACACGGCGACGTTCGGAGCCCGGGACCAGGCGTTTTTCACCGCGGCACTTTCCGGTGCCCTCGCCGACGCTAACGAGCCCGACGAGGCCGCGCGCGCTGGGATGGACGCGCTGGCGATCGCCGCCGGGGCGGGCTTCGGCAGGGCGCTCGCCGAGCTACAGCGCACCTCCGCCCGGCTGGCCGGCCACGCCCGCCGTCCGGCGGTGCGTCAGCTACGCCAGGCCGTCCGTGAGGCCCGAATTCCGGCGCCCCGCCCCGCGCAGCCGCCGGCCGCATCGGCGTAACGCTGGAGCAAGCGACGGCCGGCGCCGTCCGCAGGGCGCGCACGGCGCCGGTGGAAGCGAAGGAGCCGCGGCTCGGCGTGCAGTGGGGAGCGGTTGTCCTCACGATGGCCTGGAACGCCAGGCTCGCGGTCGACTGATGTCCCCGCCAGCAGACCGGCAACTCCTATAAGTCAGGCCGCGGACGGATCTGCCCCAGGCCAGCAGCCGAGGAAGTGCGCTACCCGGTCGATGACCTCCACCTGCCAAGCCTTGGTCTGGGGGTGGGCGTAGCCGGGGTCGTTATGGACGGCGAATCCATGCTCCGAACCGTCCAGCTCGTAGAGCGTGGTGGGTCCGCCGAAGGCGGTGCGGTAGCGGCGGGAGGACTCGATCGGGACGAAGGTGTCCTTGGTGCCGTGCACGATCAACGTGGGGGCGACCACCCTGGCCAGGTAGGCGTCGGGGTCGATGAGCTGGACCTCGTTCAGCAGGGCCCGGCCGAGGGCGAAGGGCGAGCGCTCGGTGAAGCCTTGGCGCTCCAGGTCGAGGGCGGCCTGGGCTTGGAGGTAGTCGCCGCTGACGTATGGGCGGGAGGTGATGTAGCGCTCCTTGTAGTCCAGCCTGGGGTTGAGCAGGACCAGGTTGGCCACCTCGTCGGGCCGGGCCGCGGCATGCATCGCTGCCGCGCCGCCGGAGAACGAGGCCGCGATGACGTGCACCGGAATCCGGGTGCTCGCCTCGGCGCGGAGGTGGTCGGTGGCGGCCCGGATGTCGTTGGCGACGCCGGCGATGGTGATGTCTTCCTGCCGGCCGTCGGAGGTCCCATGGGCGCGCAGGTCGAAGCGCAGGCTCCTGATTCCGGCGGCGGCGATTCCGGCGGCCAGGCGGTCGAAGAAGCCCCCTTCGTGGCGAGTCACGCCGGCCCCGTGGACCAGCACCGCCAAGCCGCGCTGCTCGCCCTGAGGCTCCCTCACGGTTCCGCACAGCTGGATCCCGTCGAGCGAAGAGAACACCGTCTCGTGATCAGTCATGCACGGATGGTAGCCGCGTGGGGCGCGGCCTTGGAGGGCGCACGGGAGTGCGTCCCCCTGCTGGAGCGCGCGTTGCTGGCCTGTCAGGCCGCGACGGTCCAGGTCGCGAGGAAGAAAGGATCGCACCGTGGGGCGAGGGGAAGCGGAACGCCGTTGGCCCGTGACCCGGTGATCGGGACGCCGTGTGGAGCGGGTTCACGCCCGGCCTGCGGGCAGAGCCTGCCGACGGTGGCCGTCCCGGAAGGCCTCGGGGATCAGAACGGTCTCGAACTCGTCCAGCGGTTCGCCGACCCACTGCGCCGGGGGCTCGGCGGCGGGGGCCGCGGCCGTCGCGGTGTACTGGTCCCAGGACCACCGCGTGTAGATGTGATCGGCGCCGAAGACGTGCGTGCTCGCGACGACAAGACGGCCCGCGCGCTGCCGGGCGGCGGCTGTACGGCCGGCCATGAGGTCTTGCTGCGTGTCCGTCCACGCCAGCCGGTACCACGCGGGCGGGACGGGCGGCGCGGTCGGGCGCGGCGGTGCGGCGACGGCGCAGTGGGCAGCGCGATCGCTGCGCAGCGATGCAACAGGCGGCCTGCTGGAGGCCTTGGCGGCCAGGCGCCAGCCGAGAACCGCGGCGGCCACGAGGAGCAGCGCGACGACGACGGCGGGCAGTCGGTCCGGGATCAGCACGGTGTCCTCCAGGTGCTCGGTGGGCGGGGTCTTTGGGCGTGTGGACAACGAGGCCGGGATCAGGCGGAGCTGCCGGTGCGCCCGGACGGGCGAACTGCGTTCTGCGCCGTGTCCAGGCAGTCGGTGCACAGGGGGAGTTCGGGCGGTGTTCCTCGTCCGGGTCGCCCGCACGAGGTGATCGCGCAGCGCCAGGTGACCGCCTGGTCGGGGATGATCGGGCCGGGGGCCGGGACCTCGGTCCGGACGGGCCTGGTGCGTGCGGCCGCGTCCAGGGCGTCGGTGTCGGCGGAGAGCGTGGCGGCGGCTCGGGCCGCGAGCCGCTCGGCTTCGCGCAGGCCGCAGGCCGTGCACTCCTGACCGGTCGTGAGGAGCAGCCCGCGTTCGCAGTCGGGCAAGTCGCAGTCGTGGCCCATCTCCAGGACGGTCGCCAGGTAGCCGACCGGGCGCTTGATCGCGTCCGGGTGCCATTCGGGGAGCTGGATCCGCTCCGGGGCTTGGGCGCGGAACCAGCCGGCGTTGACGCGGGCCTGGACGTGATCGGCGGTACGGCCGCAGCGCAGCAGGTCGCGGACGCGGTCGCGGATCATCTTCGGCGTTCGGCCGGGCTCCCACAGGCGCAGGGTGTCCAGGACGGTGTAGGCGTCGCTCTCCCCCGGCAGGAGCCTGGCGGTGGTGGTGCGGATCGTCTTCGGTCGCGGGCTGGTCTTGGTTCCGGTCGCGGCGAAGCCGCCGGGGACGGGATCCTCGTGCGCGCCTGCGCGCGCGAAACCACCCGTCACCTGGCCTTCGGCCGTCCGGAAGGCGTCTGGAGAAGGGGTCTGGACAGGGCTATAGATATTGGGCGTCACCGGTGCTGCCAGGGTCGCAGCACCGGTGCTGCCAGGGGTGGCGTCACCGGTGCTGCTACCCCCCTTGGCTCGGGCGGCCTTGAGCGCCTTGGTGCTGACGCCCTTCGGGACGCCGCCCCGGGGCACGATCCCGGCCTTCCGCTTGGCCTCACGGCGCTGCTCGCGGTGGGCCTTGGCGACGTCCGCCGCCTTGACGCCGGGCGGCAGGGGGTCGGTCCAGGTGACGGTGCCTTGCCACATCACCCCGGCGTCGTGGAGGTGGTAGACGCTCGCGTCGTGGTTGCCGGGATTGAGCGGGTCCATCCGTTCCTCGACGGTGACCATGCCGGCCACCTCCATCTCGTCCAGGGTCCGGTCGAGAGTGGAGAGGCTGACGCCGAGCTGGCGGGCGAGCTCCCGCCGGTAGGGGTGGCCGAGGGTGGTGTCGCGACCCTGGGTGTCGGCGTAGCTGACGAGGATGCCGTAGAGGGTGCGCGCGTTTGTGGAGTACCGCGGGTCGCACATCCACAGGTTGGCGACCATGCCGAACGGAAGGCCGCCGCCGCGCCGGACCTCGGGCTTGAGGCTCATCGGGCCGTCGCCGTGGCGAGGTGGCGCGGGCGGGGCCCGTGGCTGGCGGTGGAGGAGGCCAGTGCCCTCTGTGCGAGACCCGGAATCGGGTCTGGCGTGGCGAGCATGGGGCTGACGGCGCGGTGGTGGGCGGCCTGCAGGAGGCAGGTCAGCGCGCGTTGGTGGTCTCCCGTGAGGGCGCTGACCTGACCGAGGATTTCGAGCGCCTCGGCGGTGTAGGGGTGGTCGGCACCGAAGCGGCGTGCGGTGTCGTCGACGTGCAGGGCCGACAGGCGGGCAGCGTCGGCGAGGCGGCCGGTCCGAACGGCGGTGGCGATGTGGAGCCGGGCGACAGTCGTCGCGGTCGGGGGTGTGGGGGCATGGCGGGGAGGCGGAGCCGTCGGCGCGGCCGCGGGTGCCAAGGGGTTCTTGTGCAGTCGGGTGCGCAGCCGGCGAAGGAGACCGGGGCGCCGCTGGGCTGCGTTGCCGTCGGGTGTGGTGCTGGTCATTGGGGCTCCCCGCTCGGGTGATCATCGGTCACCCGTAGAGAACCCCGCGGCTCTTACCGGTTTTCTGTCCACGGGAACCCCTCCGTGATCACAGGTTGATAACGGGCGCTGGTGAGTTCGCTGACGCTGGTGTGTTCGATTCGATGGCCCGGGCCGCTGGAGCCCGGGACTCGGAGGTGGCGGTTCTAGTCGGCGTCGACGGCGGGCGGGCACGGTCCGGTGCCGCTCGGCGACGGCCGGCGGCGGGTGGTGAGTTGCGTTGCGGCGGTGTCCGGCGGCTGGTGAGTTTGCCAAGTCGGCCGCCACCGCCTGGTTTCCGCCTCCGTTCACCACGCTCCGGCCTTGACACTCCATCGGGGGATGACGCCGAGTTCGCCGTGCCCGATACGGTGCCGGGCATGACGCAAGCAACGTGGGGTCTGTCGGTGGTGGATCTCGCCGACGGGGACCGGTGGGCGGTCGTGGTCGCGCAGGCCGCCGACGACGCCCAGTACGACGCGCTGGCCACCCGCCTCAAGCAGGCCGGGTTGAAGCGGACCAGGGAGCGCGAGTGGAACCGCGGGCTGCTCCCGCTCACCAGCTGCTCGGTCACGGTGGAGGACGGCTACCTCACCCAGCTCCATACTGGCCGCACGCGCATCCTCGCGTTCCCGCCGCCGGACGTCACGCCCAACTGGGAGCAGGCGGCCGCCCGGGGCCGGGTGATGTTCGCCTTGGTGAAGCCCAACACCCTGCCCAGCATCGGCGCCCAGCCCCAGGACGAGGTGCTGCACTCCGAGCACCGCGGCCTTGCCGCCGCGCAGATCGCGGCCGAGGCTGCCGATGGCCGCCTGCTGGCCGGACTGGCGAGCGTGCTCGACCAGCCCGCTCCCCACCCCGGCCGCCGCTGACCTCCGATCCGACCAGCGGCAGTCCATGTTCGCTGTCACGAACGTTCCGCTGGAGCTTGGGACGCGGAGGTGGCGGTTCTGGCCGGGTCGGCGGCCGACGGGCACGGTCCGGTGCCGCCCGGCGACGGCCAGCGCCGGTTGGTGAGTTCCAGCGCGGCGGTGCCCGACAGCTGGTGAGTTCCGGTGCGCCGGTCGCGGGGAGTGGGTTGCGGCGGTGCCCGACTTCAACCCAAGCCAGGGCGCGGCAGCCGTCCGGGCGCGTGCGATGTCGGATCCGCGAGGCCGGTCGCAGCGCGCCGAGCGGTCGCAGTCCGGGAGTCGCAATCGGCCGGGTGTGCGACGGCCGGATGCGATCGGGGTTGCAGTTCCCACGTCGCAGGAGGGGGCGGAAACGGCTGTTGCGGCCGTTCGGGACGTCCGGCTGCGATCCCCATAGCAATCACGGAGTGTGATGATCGCGGGCTTCGTCACCGGCCCGGTGCACGCTGTCGTCTCCGGGCCGCACGTCCCGCAGGGCTGCGACAAGCGGCATCCGGGAAGTTGCGGCAAGGCGGCACTTGAGGATCCCGGGCGAACGTTGCCGTCGTACGGGCAGCGGTCGGCGCAAGCTGCTCGCGGGCTCGTCGCCACCGTGCCGGGCCCTCCTTCGGGACGTGCGACCCGGAGGTGCGACTGGTCCGGGCGGTTGCTCAGCGTGGATGTCCGCCGACGGTCCGGCTGGTGAGTTTCGCCTCGGCGTCCGGCGGGGCTGGTGAGTTTGAGCTGTCCGCTGCGGGCCGCCTGGTGAGTTTGGCGGTGCCGGTGGTGAGTTCGGGGCCAACTGGCTGGTGAGTTTGGCCGTCGGGCCTGGTGAGTTTGCTCCGCGCCGCCCTAGGACGCTGGTGAGTTTGGTCCGGGCCGCTGGTGAGTTTGCTTCTCGAAACTCTCCACCGCAGGTCAGATGGCCTTTCGAAACTCACCAGAGGGCGTTGTGGATCCGTTACGGAAGACAGCTTCCGTGGACAGAAAACCGGTAAGAGCCGTGGGGTTCTCTGTGGTCGACAGCTTGAGTCGATCTTCGAGAGGGCCCCGATGTCCTTGTTCTCCTTCCGCCGGAACCCGCCTGACGACGAGGCGGATTCCGTGGTGGTCCCGGCCGAGGCGCTGCGTCGCCGTGGCCGGCTGACCCACGCGGCCCGCTACGCACTGTGGGCATCCATCGCTTGCGGCCCCGTCGCACTGCTCGCGGTCGTGCCGGTGGCTAAGGCCCTCGCTAAGCCGGCGGTCCTGGCTGCGCCCCCGGCGCCGACCGTGATCCCGGCGCCGACCGGGTATGCCGAATTGTTCGTCGATCTGTGGCTGCGAAGCAGTTCGCAGGCTGCGACCGGGGGCGACGTCCTGCACTCGATGGCCCCTGGGATCGATCTTCCGCAGCCGGCCGACAAGAGCACTCTTTCGGTACAGAGAGTAGTCGCGGTGCGGTCGCAGCCGATGGGCGGTCGCACCTGGCTGGTGACCGTCGCGGCCACGATGAGTGCTCCTGCAACGGCCGGTGCAGCCGGCGGGTCGCAGTCGTCGCAGAGCCCGGTCGCCCCGTCGCAGTCGTCGCAGCCGACCCCGGCGGCGACGTCCGGAGGTTCGCAGTCGAGCACCGCGCTGGTGGTGCGCTACTACGCGGTGCCGGTGTCGATGGTGCGCGGGCCGAGCAGCGGCGGAGCTCCTGACTCCCTGTCGGTGACCGCCGCCCCGGCCCAGGTGTCGGGTCCGCTGGCGCTGTCCGGCAGCGACGGGACGACCGGCCCGTACGGCACCCAGGTGCAGGCGGGTCCGCTGCAGCAGGCGGTGTCGGAGTACCTGACCGCCTATCTGACCGGGGTGGGCGAGTCCTCGCGCTACCTGTCGCCCGGGGTGAAGATCCCGCCGGCCGGAGCCGTCTACCAGAAGGTCGAGCTGGTCTCGCTGGCCGCCCGGACCCCGGTGCCCGCCGCGCCGGCCGACGGCGCGGTGCTCGACGTCCTGGCTCAGGTGCGCGCGACCGACGCCTCTGGGCAGTGGCCGCTGGCCTACCCGCTGCACCTCAGGGCCCGTGCCGGCCGGTGGGAGGTCGCCGCGCTCGCCCCGGCCGCCCCCTCCACTTCCCCTTCTTCCTCTCCCTCCCCCTCTTCTTCCCTTGCTCCGTCTTCCCCGGCCGCCCCGGCGCCGGCTTCCCCCTCCGAGGTGCGGTAATGGCTTCCACCCTGACGCTGGCCGACGCGGCCTCCGCCCACCCGGTCATGCTCGCCGGCGCGCTGAAGAACATCGGCGACAGCTGGAGCGTCACCGCACTGGACTGGGTCTCGAAGTTCCTCATGATCGCCCTGGTTCTGATCTGCTGCATCCAGGTCGTCAAGAAGATGTCGATCAAGGCCGGTATCGGCGCGGTCATCGGTTTGGTCCTGTGCTGGG
This sequence comes from Kitasatospora sp. NPDC059088, assembly GCF_042738155.1. NCBI lineage: Bacteria > Bacillati > Actinomycetota > Actinomycetes > Kitasatosporales > Streptomycetaceae > Kitasatospora > Kitasatospora sp. NPDC059088. The sequence goes on from NZ_JBHYGR010000024.1 coordinate 24,442, forward strand.
CCGTGTTCTCGGGCCGGTACTCGCTGAGCAGCATCGTCGAGGACGAGTTCAAGGACCCCGGCACCACCCAGTCCAGCACTCAGGGCATGGGTGTGCGTGACCTGCCGCCGGTCTTCGAGGCCCGGCTGTGAGCGGCGCCGCGCAGCCCAAGATCGGGCGCAGTTATACGCGGGCGAGAAGGCACCCGTGGGTGCTGGGCAAGCTCGGCGACTGGCGGCTGCCTATGGGGCCGTACACGCCGCCGCAGCTGATCATCGCCAGCGTCGGCGCGTTCGTCCTGATCAAGACCGCGACCTGGTGGGCGCCGACCCTGGGCCCGCTCCCGGTCGTCGTCTGGGCGGTGGCGATCTGGGCTGCGCGGCATTCGAGGGTCGGCGGGCGCTCCCTGGGTCCCGCCGTTCTGGACGCCGTGGCGCTGGCACTCGCCCCGCGCCACGGGCGGATCGGCGGCCGGGCGGTGCGCCCGGTGCCCGCCGAGTGGCTGAGCGGCGGCTTCGGCATCGAGGAGGCGCTCGAGGACGAGCCCCCCGTCGCGGCCGCGCCTGCCCCCGCTCCGGTCGCCGCGCCGCAGCGGTCCGCGGCCGCGAAGCCGAAGGAAGCCCGGGCTGCCCGGCCCAAGGCGAGGCGGCCCCGTCCGCCGGCACCGGACAAAGCGCGAAGGCCGGCGCCGCGAGGCGGCCGCAAGGCCGAGCGGGAGGAGACGCCGCCGATGGGGCCGGCGCCCACCGCACTGGAACTTCTGCTCGCCCAGGCGGCGAGCCACAGCAGCACAACGCACGAGAGGTCAGGGGGGAAGTCACGATGAGGGTTCCGATCCGGCACATCCACGGCCACCTGGTGTGGTCTACGTCTGGCGCGGTGTGGGCGTTCTGGCGCTTGCAGCCGATCGGCTCTCGGTACGCGCCCGCACTGGAGCGGGAGGAGATTCTCGCCCGGGTGACCTCGCTTGTGCGGTCCCTGGAGGGCACCGCCCGCCTGTACTCGCTGTGTGCGTCGGTGGACCCGGGCGAGGTGGCCCTGCGGATGACCGACGGGGTGGACACCCACCGCTTTCCGGCCGCCGCCGAGACCGCGCACGCCACGCTGGAGATGCTCGACGGCGCGGAGATGCACCGGCGCACCCTGTGGCTGGCCCTGCCGCTTCGAGTCGGGGACCGCGGCGCGCAGCTGGCGGCGATGGCGAACTCCGCGTGGGCGCAGCTCGGGGAGTCCGTGGGTGAGCCAGCTCCGCCGGTGTCGCTGGAGGAGGTGCGCGCCTACCGGGCCGCGGCCGCACAGGTGGAGGCGAGCTTCGGCGGCGGGCTGACGATGCGTCGGGCCCGGCCGGCGGAGATCGTGTGGATCCACGAGCACTCGGTGCGGCGCGGGATGGGCGAGCCGCTGCTGATGGAGGCGGAGACCTCTGGGCTGCGCGGCGGCCGGATGCTCAACAACGTGCTGCGCTCCCCCTCGTACGCCGACCTGGGCCAGGTCCGGCTCCAGGAGGGCGGGCAGAGCACCAGCCCTGCGGTGGTGCGCGGTGTGCGCTCGCTGGTCCAGAAGGTGGTCGGCGCGGCGTTCAACCGGTTGTGGCTGGAGGTCGAGACCGAGGAGGGCTTCGGCTACCAGGCGCACCTGGCGCTGACCGAGATTCCCAAGCGCGTCGCCGCGAAGTCGGCGGATGTGCTCGCTCAGCTGGAACAGCTCGACTACCCGGTCGACGCGGTGATCGACCTCAACATCATCGACGGGGCCAAGGCCAGGCAGCAGATCGCCAAAAAAAAGCGGGAGCTCATCGACCAGGCGGAGCAGTGGTCCGCGCACCCGGACGGCACTCCGAACTCGCTTTTCGGGTCGGCTGATGAGCTTGGCGAGGAGGAGTCGCTGCTCGCTGCGACCAGCGTCGAGCGCGAGGTGCAGTCGGTGACCGTGCTGAGCGTGTGGGGAGCGGACCCGCGCGAGTGCGACCGGCGGGCCCGGGACATCAAGGCGCAGCTGGCCGGCGTGAACTACAAGGTGGTGCGGCCGCGCGGCAGCCAGGCTCGGCTGTTCGAGTTCGGGCTTCCCGGTGCGGGGCCGGCGACCCGGGTGCGGGAGTACACCCAGTTCCAGTTGACCGAGGACTGGGCGATGGGCGGGGCTCTGACCGGCGGTGACATCGGCGACGCGACGGGGCCAATGGTGGGCATCAGCCGCGACACCGGGACGTTCCGGGCCGTGCTGATCGATCTCGCGAACGCGGTGAAGCGGAACGTGTCCGCGTCGCTGGGGGTGATCGGGGATCTGGGCAGCGGCAAGAGCGTGTTGCTCAAGCTGCTGACGATCGGTCTGGTCGACCGGGGGCACCGGGCGATCGTGGTGGACCGCACCCCGCTGCGGGAGTGGGCACGCTTCGCCCGGGACGCGGCGCCGGGACGCTGCCAGGTCATCGACGCCGCCGAGGCGAAGCTGAGCCTGGACCCGTTCAGGGTGCTGCCCGCGGGGATGGGCGAGCACGCCGCGTTCTCCTACCTGACCCTGCAGCTGAACGTCGCCCCGATGACGGTGGCCGGTTCGGTGCTCAACCGGGCGGTCAAGGCCGCCGCGCGGGCGGAGCGCCCGGCCATGGCCAGGGTCATGGAGGAGCTGGAGGTCCTGGCCGCCGAGCCCGGCCCGCGCGGCCAGGAGGCGACCGGCGTCCTGGACATGCTGCGGATCGTCTCCGAGGCCGAGCTGGCGCGGTTGGTCTTCGACGAGTCGCTGCCCGCCCTGTCCCTGTCCGGGGACCTGGACGCGGACCTGGTCGTCATCACCACGGCCGGCTTGACCCTGCCTCCGAAGGAGGCGCTGGGCAACCCGGACATCCTGCGCGCTCAGCCGCTGGAGGCTCAGATCGGGCGCGCGGTCTTGTACCTGATCGCCGCCGTCGCCAGGCAGGTGGCGTTCACCGACCAGAAGCGGTTCGCGGCGCTGGTCATGGACGAGTGCTACTGGCTCACGTCCTCGCACGAGGGCCACGCCCTGGTGTCGGAGGTCGTCCACGACGGCCGCAAGCACCGCGCGGGCGTGCTGCTCGGCGGCCACGACGCCGACGACCTGGGGGACGAGACGGTCCGCGGTCTGCTGGCCTACCGCTTCCTCGCGCGGACCTCGGATCCGGTGCTGGCCAAGAAGGGCCTGGCGTTCCTCGGGCAGTCCACCGACGACGAGCAGGCGGTGCGGATCGTCACCTCGGGCCTGTCTCCGGTGGGCGTTGTCGGCCGCGAGGGAGAGATGCTCCTGCGCGATTCGTCCCGGCAGATCGGCCGCATCCAGGTCGTCATCACGCCGGTGGCCCGGATCCAGTCCGGCATCGGCACGACCCCGACCGACGAGCCCAGTCGGCGCCCGGCTGCCCGTCGCGCCCCGGCCGGCCCCGGCCGCCGCCCTGCTTCCGGCGGGCGAGGCCTCGGCGGCAAGCGGACCAGCCTGACCAAGACCAAGAACGAGGAGGTGGCGAAGTGACCGCGTCGGTGCGCCGCATACGGCGACGGGCGGCCCGTGTGCTCGCGGCGGTGCGGGCCTGGGCAAGCGACTACTGGCCCGGGCGGCGGACCGTCAAGTGGACGCTCGGCATGGTGGTGCTGTTCCTGATGGCCGGCGCCAGCCTGGCGCAGGCGGACGACGGCTCCGAGCGCGGCGGCATCCTCGCCCCGCTGAATGTCCTGTCCAGTGAGGGCGTTCCGCTGGACAACTATGACCTCAAGAGTGAGAACGGCGGCACCACCGACATCCGCTCCCACATCTGCAACCTTGGGATCGGGAGCGCCTTCGCTCTCAACCGCCTGATCGTCGGCCTGATGTGCATGGCGCTCAAGTGGATCTACGAGTTCCCTATCACCCACGCCCTCATCACGACCGCCGACCGTGTGGGCTGGTATTTCAGCCTCTGGGCCGACTTCGACCTGAAGCTGAGCATGCTCTTCGTCACCGGCGCCTTCGCGCTGGGCGTGTGGTGGATCATGCGAGGGAAGGTCGCAAAGGGCGCCGGCGAGATCCTGCTCACCGTGCTCATCGGCGGGCTGATGTTCCTGCCGACGCTGTCGACCCGCGCGATCCTCGGCGACGACGGCCCGCTCGCCCAGGTGTCGGCCGCCGCCACGGAGGCCGGCCAGATGACCTCCAGCGTCGGTGGGAACAACGAGGGCTGCACGAGCGCCGACGACCAGAAGGACCCGAGCTGCCCCATGCGGGTCATGCTCACCAAGACCCTCGTCGTCCAGCCTTACCAGTTGCTCCAGTACGGCATCATCCCCGACCCGCACAGCGACAACGCCAACATCCGGGCGCTCGCGGACGTCCACAACAGGTGGATCCACGGCCAGATCAAGGAGCGAAAGGACTGCGGCGGGATCAGCTGGCTTCCCGGCGGGGACGGCGACCTGTGCAAGCAGAGCGCCTGGGACAAGCTCAAGGAGGAGCTGAAGAAGCACGGCGACGAAGGCAACGCGGCGTACAACTTCGCAGTCAACTCCAACTGGGACCGCACCTTCGGCGCCATGCTGGTCCTCCTGACGTCGCTTCTGATCGCCGCCGTCATCCTGAGCATGTGCTTCGTGCACCTCGGCACGCAGTTCGCCGACGTCGGCGCGGCCACCATGACACCGGTCGCCATGATCTGGGCGCAGCTGCCAGGGCCGAACCGCGCCGCGGTGTGGAAGGTGCTGGGCACCTTCATGGCGTCGGCCGCGGTGTCCTTCGCCATCTCCGTCATGCTGCCGGCGTTCGGCATCGCGGTGAACGCGGTCATGACGGACCAGAAGAACACTGTCATGCTCCAGCGGATGCTGCTGATGGTCGCGCTGGCCGTCATCCTGCTCGTCTTCCACCGGCGTCTGCTCGCCGGCGCGAGCAAGATCGGTGACCGGTTCGCCGAGCGTATGAAGTACGCCCGGATCGGCGGATCCGCCGGGCTGGGCGAGGACAGCTCCCGGCTCGGGCTGGCCATGTCCCAGGCCATGGCCGGCATGGGATTCAGCCCCGGCGGGGGCGGCGGGGGCGGCGGCGCCATGGGTGGAGGTATCGGCGGGCTCGGAGCGCTCGGCGCGCAGTCGCCGGTGCACGCCGCGATGCTGCGCCGAGCCCGCATCAACTCCGGCCTGGCATCCATGGCCTCGCCGGACCTCGGTCCGATGAACGCGGCCGGCATGGTCGCCGGCGCCTTCGGCGAAGTGCGCCGCGGCATGCACCAGCTCGCGACCCCGCTGCGCATGGCGCACCACGCGGTCGTCGGCAATCCGCTGCCCGAGCACAAGCTGGCCAAGCGCCGCAAGCCGGTCAACGACGGGTCCGGCCGCATGGTGATCGACGGCCAGACCGGCGAGATCCTCCACGACCCGATGAAGCCGACTCCGTGGGGCCACCGGCTGCACAACAAGCTGCTGGAGACCCGCGCGGGCCGGCTCGCGATCCGGGCCGGACAGGTCGGCCGGCTCGGCTACGACATCTCGCCGCTGGGCTGGGGTGCCACGGTGGCACGGATGCGCCGCGGTGCGGGCACGGCCGCCGAAGCCGTCCACCAGCAGTACGACCACTACAGCGGTGAGTTCGCGCAGCACATGGCGGACCAGCGCGCCGGCTGGGAGGCCATGGACCGGCCCCTGAAGGCAGTCTCGGACGGGGCGGGGTGGGCGATGGAGCACGGCAAGACCGCAGCCACGAACGCGGCCTCCGCCGCGACGATCTACGCGACCACCCGGGTCCCCGCCGACCCGAGCGGCGTGCTGGGCACCACGGTTGCGGGCACGCCGAGGGCGAGCGAGGCCCGGGCGAGCGGGGACCTGTTCGCCGATCCGGGCGATGCGGGTGACTGGGGGATGCCCGCCAGCACGATGGGCCGCGAGGCCGGCGCCATGGGCGACATCTCAGCCGCGCTGGGCCCGGGGGCGTTCCCCGACGCACCGGTGGCCGACACCGAGCTGGCCGCCCCCGAGGTGCCCAGCGAGGTACCCGCCGGCCCGGCCGACCCGGGTGCGGTGGCGTCCAGCTGGCGCGACGCGGTGCCCTTCGCCGGGGAGCATGACCTCGCTGCCCAGGCGCTGCGTCAGCGAATGGAGCAGGCCCGGCACCTCGAGCCGATGCTGTGGGACGGCATGGTGGAGCCCGGGGACGGCGACGGCTTCGGTCCGGGGGATCTGCTGTGATCCCCAAGCGGCTGCGGCGGCTGGGATGCAGCGGGCTGTCGCTACTCCTGCTGTTCGCCGTCTCGGTGATCGGCGTGGTGACGATCTTCGAAGACCAGTCGTCGGCGCCGGCCCCCACGCCGGTGGGAGGCTCGGCGGGCATCCCTCAACGGATGATGGACGCCTACAACCGGGCAGTCACCGCGATGTCGACCCTCTCCCCCAACTGCCGAGGCCTGGACTGGGCGCTGCTGGCCGCGATCGCGCAGGTGGAGTCCACCCAGGCCCAGGGGCACCAGATCGCGGGGGACGGACTGATCACGCCGCCGATCATCGGGCCCATCCTCAACGGCAGCGGCGCGGGCGGCAACACGACACCGGTGCTCGATACGGACGGCGGGAAGTGGGACGGCAACACCGTCTATGACGCAGCCGTCGGCCCCATGCAGTTCCTCCCCTCGACGTTCACGGGCATGTCGGCGAAGGTGCGGCCCGAGGGCGGGGCGAACCCGAACAACATCGACGACGCCGCGATGGCCGCCGCCCTCTACCTGTGCGGCAACGGGCGGGACCTGAACGACCAGAGCCAGCTGTTCGCCGCGATCTACCAGTACAACGCGAGCACCGCGTACGTGAACGAGGTCCTGGACTGGCGCCGCCAGTTCTCCGCCCTCGGCAGCTCGGGTCCGAACGTGCCGGCGTCGCAGAAGGCCCAGAAGGTGATCGACGCCGCGAAGAGCCAGTTCGGTGTCCCCTACAGCTGGGGCGGCGGTGACGCGAACGGCAAGTCGACCGGGGTGTGCTGCTCCAAGGGAGGCCAGGACGGGCGCACGGTCGTCGGCTTCGACTGCTCGGGGCTGATGGTCTACGCGTTCGCGCAGGTCGGGATCAACCTGCCGCGGCTGGCGTCCGACCAGGCCGGGGCCGGCACACGCATCCCCGCCTCCGCCGGGCTGGCCGCTCTCCAGCCGGGCGACATGGTCTTCTTCGGGCCTTCGCCGACCAACGACCCCGCGATCTACCACGTCGGCCTATATATCGGCGGGGGCCAGATGATCGCCGCGCCCAAGCCCGGCTCCGTCGTCCGGCAAGAGGCCGTCTGGTCCTACGACTACGCGGGCGGCGCCCGCGTCCTCTCCTGAAGAAAGACTACTAATCATGTCCATGCCAGATCGCCGTGTGATGCTGCCCGCCCTCGGCTGCGCCCTCCTCATCGTCATCGCCTTGGCCCTGCTCGGGCCTCGCCCCGACCACCGGACGCGCACCGGCGGTGCGCAGCCGACCGCGACCACGGACGCAACGCCGCCGGCCGCGGAGCCGCCACCGTCGCTGGCGGCGCCGAGCCCGAATCCCTCCGCGAGCACGACATCCACCTCCGCTTCCCCGTCGGCTTCCGCCCCGGCGCCCACCGCCGCGCCGACAGCGAGTCAGGTCATGCCGTCCGGAGCGTTCGCCGCGGGCGACGGTCCGGCGGCCGACCCGGCGATCGAGGCGCAGTTCCAGGCCGATCACCCCAGCGACCTGTCCCCCCAGGACGCCACCCAGGTCCGCGAGCTCACCGTCCAGGTGTGGACGGCGGAGACCACCGGCCAGGGCCGCGACCGCTGGCCGGCGTACTTCCCCCCGACCCAGGTCCCCCTGCGGGCCTACACACAGGTCCGCGTCCAGGCCGTCTCCGCCCACACCTCCGGCGAGCGCCTGATCGTGCAACTGCTGTGGGCCGGAGCGGACCCCTCCGGCGCCTACCAGGACCGCCGGCCCGCCATTTTGTCCCTCGCCCGCACCGCCACCGGCTGGGAGCCCGTGCGATGACCAGCCCCACTCCCCTTCCCACCCACGCCCCGGCCGCTCCCGGCGCCGCCCACGACGACGGCGCCCTTCCCGCCGTGATCCACGCCGTGCACGAGGCCGTCCTCTGGCTGGGCGACGCCGCGGGCTGGACCGGTGCGCACCTGCCGCTGCTGCTGGCCGTCGCCGCGCCATTCACGATCGCCGCCGGGATCCTGCACTGGCACCTGACCAGAAAGGCGCTGGCCAGCCGGGCCCGCTACACCCTCACACCCTCCCCCGACTTCGAGCCCGGCGAGGAACACCTGTGGCGCTACGCCGCGGTGATCCTGCGCGCCGCGAACGCCGGGCCGTGGTGGGCGCCCAGGGCCGGCCGCTCCGCCCGCATCAGCTTCCGCGCGGACGGCTCGGTGCCGCTGCAGATGTCGGTGGAGGCCTCCTCGGCAGCCAAGCACCTGCTGCGCACCTCCCAGTACCCGGGCGTGACCATCACCAAGGCCGAGCCGGTCAAGGACAAGGAGCGCACCCACGTCGTGCGCGCCGAGTTCGTCCTGGCCGGGTCGGACACCAAGCAGCTGCGGAACGTGCCGATGATCCCCGACCCGCTGCAGGGGATCGTCGACGCGGTCGCCGACATCAGCACGGCGGCCGGCGACCTGGCCGAGCTGTGCCTGGACGTCCAGCGTCTGCCGCGTTGGCAACTGCTGATGAAGCGGTGGCAGGTGACGCAGGAGGCCCGCGAGCAGCAGCGGGTGCGGGCGAAGAAGGAGGCCCGGCAGGCCGCGGCGGACGCCGCCGAGCTGGAGGACTCCTGGCAGCACCAGCTGGCGCTCCTCCTGGAGCCCGGCGCCGCGCCGCGCCGCCTTCCCGCGCTGCCGCCCCGCACGAAGCCCCTGGAGACCGAGAAGGTCCTCGGCCGGCTCGCCTCCCGGGACCGCGCGCTCCTGCGCGTGCAGCTCATGGTGCGCTGCGCCTCCGACGAGGAGGGCCGCGCCGAGCAGCGGATGGCGCGCCTGGCGGCGGCCCTGGACGTCTTCGGCGGCGGGAACACGTGGGTCGAGGACGCCCGCTCGTTCATGAAGTGGCGCTGGACGGCCGGCAGCTGGCACCGGCGGCGCGGCTTCGACGAACGGTGGGCGAGCGCCCGGGTCGCACCGCGCAAGCAGTCGATCGTCCACGTCGGGGAGCTGCACGGCCTGCTCAAGCCGGTGACGATGCACTGCACCCTGCCCGTGATCGCCTCGGAGCTGGAAACCTACGAGCCCGGCAAGGACCTGGTCCCGCAGGGCATCCACCGCATGCCCGACGGCACCCGGCGCGACGTCGGCGTGCCGGTGAAGGACTACTTCTTCTCCCTGCGCGTCGGCAAGGCCCGGTACGGCAAGACCGAGATGGCCGAGGTGCAGGCCCTGGCGCTGGCGATGGCCGGCTACGGGGTCGGCTTCATCGACCCCCACGGCGACTCCTGGGGGCACGTGGCTCCCTACCTGGCGCACGAATCGCTGCGCGACCGGGTCTGGCGCGTCGACCTGACGGGACGCTCCAACCTGGTGCCGACGTGGAACCCGCTGGGGATGGAGCGCGGGCAGCAGCCGCACGAGGTCGTCACCGCCGTGGTCGACGGCCTGGCGGTGGCGATGAACTGGGACAACGCGAATGCGCCGCGCGGTCTGACGATCCTGATGAAGGCGGCGGAAGCGCTGGTGGCCTTCAACCGCTATGCGGTGCGCCAGCAGGTGCCCGAGGCGCAGGCGACCGTGTTCCAGATCCCTGCGCTGCTGGAGAACGAGGCCTTCCGCACGCGGGTGCTGGCGTGCCTTCCGGGCGGTCAGCGGCAGTGGTGGCTCACGACGTTCAAGACCATCGACCCCTCGGCGTTCGCGGTCATCATCAACCCGCTCACCCGCCTGGCCTCGGATCCGGTGGCGCTGGCCTTCCTCGGGTCGCCGACCAGCGGGTATGACGCGCGCGCCGCGATGGACGAGTCGAAGCTGCTGTGGATCTGCCCGGCCGGCGCCGGGCCGACCGCGGCGCTGCTCACCTCGCTGCTCGTCAACGACCTGTTCCGCGCGGCCCGCTCGCGCGAGGATCTTCCGCTGCACGAGCGCGCCCTGTTCCACCTGTTCGTCGACGAGCTGATCTCCTTCGACAAGGCCACCGGCGGCATCCTGGCGGCCTTCACCGAGCAGCTCGGCAAGTTCGGGCTGCGCGCGCACATGATGACGCAGCTCCTGGAGCGGGTCAGCCAGAACACCCGGCAGTCGATCCTCCAGAACGCCTCGGCTCTGAGCAGCACCGCGGGATCGACGAGCGCGGTGCGGTTGGTGGCCGCGGAGTGGCACGACAAGGTGGACCCGTCGAGGATCGCCACCCTTCCGAAGTACTCCTATTACGCGAGCATGACCGTGGACGGGCGCACCGTCGGCCCGATCCTCCTGCAGGGCATGCAGGTCGACGTCGTGTTCAAGGACCTCCGCACGCCCGAGGAGATCGACACGCTGTACGCGGCCGCCAGCCGCGCGGTGGGCAGCGGGCACCGGGACCGCCTCGGTCGCGAGACCGGCTACCGGCAGGGGATCGTCGCCTACTTCGCCCGGCACGGCAAGATGCCGACCGGCGAGGAGCTGAAGCGAATCATCGCGGCCGCGGAGGCGATGACGGCGCCTTCGGCGGGTGCGGCCAAGCCGCCTGTGAAGCCGGCCCCGGCCGCCGAGGGCGCAACCAGCACCGGCCCGGTGGAGTTGACCAAGCAGCCGACTGTCGTCCCGGACGCGTCTGCCACTGACAGTGCTGCGTCGGATCCTGGGGAGTGGGGCGAGGCTCCACCCGAGGACGACGACCCGTTCGAGGTGCCGGCCCATGACGGCGGCGGAGCGCAGTCCGGGGACGAGGGCGGGTCGGTGACGCCGGTCGCTCCGTAGCAGGACGGGGTGGCCGGGCTCAGGCTCGGCCACCCTCCACGAACCCGGCGCTGACCGGCGCCGGCCCAGGACGAGGAGGAACAGAAATGCTGGCACTGAACCAAGCTGGGCGCAGCGTGGAGGTCGTGGCGGGGATCTGGTGGTCCCCGTCGGAATGTACGGCCCGCTGCGCGCTGTGCGGGCACGCCGCCGGGGAACTGGTGGACGCGCCGTCGGCCGCCGGGTGGGGCGACGGCCATCAGGACATCTGCATTCCGGTGGGCCGGTGTCAGGGCGGCGGGGAGCGAACGGATTCGCCCTGAGGCACTGTCGCAGTTCGCAATCTGATGATCAGTCAGCTTATTCCATTGCGATTACGTTGGCGATCTGTCGACAATCTTGCGGCCCACTCGGATATGGCCCACTGGCCAGATTGTCGGATGCTCATCAGAATTGTCAGCCGATTACCGATTCCAACTGTGTCCGTTTTGAGGCTTTGCTTGTATTTTGTCTTCGACTATGCCAGTGACATAGCCGACCATGACCAAAACTGGCTGTGCTACTGGCGGAAAGTTTCGTAGTGTGACTCTTCGGTAGCTGTGGTGCGGGAGTGATGACTACCTCTCGGGTCGCATATACCTACAAACCGGACATGGCACTGATCGAGGGGGGCCGTCATGCTGGGTAACCCCGGGTGATCACGCCTTGTTAGGCACCAAGAGCATGCGCCGCACGCAATAGCGCGGAGCGGCGGCAACAATCCCGGCCGAGCACCCTCTCAATCGCCCCGACTTTGCGGGCGAGGGGGGGATGTGTACGACCGGGTTAACGAGGCCAGCAGATCAGCGGTTTGAGGATGAGGCATGAGTAGCACGGGGATTTTCACCCGCAAGCCGAAGCCGGCGGCGGGCGGCACGACGCAGCCAGCGCCCGCCGGCGGCCCCAGGATCCCGACCCAGCCCCGCGAGCGGCGCCCGGGCCTCGCCGCGCTTGCCGTGGTGATCGTGCTCGGCTCCGCGCTGGGCACGGCCGTCCTGGTGCGCCAGGCCGGCGAGCGCGTCGCGGCGGTCGAGGTCACCCAGCAGATCGCCCCGGGCCAGAAGATCAGCGCCGGCGCGCTGACCCAGGTTCAGGTGGCCAAGGACAGCGGCGTCAAGTTCGTCCCGTGGGAGCAGCGCGACCTGTTGATCAGCAAGTACACCGCGGCGGTGGAGATCCCGCCCGGCACCCTGCTGACCGGTCGGATGCTCACCGACGCCGCCGGGCTGGCCGCGGACCAGGCCGTTGTCGGGCTTTCGCTGAAGGCCGGCCAGTTCCCGCCCGGACTCAAGGCCGGCGACCGCGTGCGGGTGATGTGGGTCGGCCGTGACGCCGCCGCCAAGGGCACCTCCCCGGCCGGTACCGCCACCGGCGCGCCGAACGCGCAGGGAAACAACGGCGCTGTCGAGCTCGCGCCTTCGGCCATCGTGCGCGAGGTCTTCAAGCCCGGCAACGGCGATGCGAGTTCGGCGCTCTCCCTGTCCGTGGTGGTCCCGGCCACGGCCTCCGGCGGGGTGACGCAGGCCGCGTCCTCCGGCGACGTGGCCCTCGTCCTGCTGCCCGGCACCGCCCAGTAGCGGTCCTACGGAGATCCCGACATGTCACTGATCATCGTCGCGTCCGCCAAGGGTTCCCCTGGCGCGAGCACCACCGCTCTGGCCATGGCGTCGCAGTGGCCCCGCCAGTCCCTGCTGGCCGAACTCGACCCGCTCGGCTCCGACCTGCTCTACCGGCAGGTCGACGAGAGCGGCATGGACCTGAACCCCAACAAAGGGATGTTCTCCCTGGCGCTGCCGGCCCGCGGGGTCCTGACACCCGACGTGGTGCGCGAGCACACCCAGCGTCTTCCGGGCGGCCTCGAGGTCCTGGTTGGCCTGACCAAGCCCGAGCAGGGCGCCGGGTGGAGCGAGCACTGGGACAAGCTGGGCCGCTGCCTGGCCGCACCCGGCACCACCGACATCATCGCGGACATCGGCCGCTACCACCCCGGTGCGCCCACGGCCGCGCTGCTGCGCCACGCCTCACTCGTCCTGCTGGTCTCCCGGGCCGCGCCCGAGGACCTCGCGCACGTCCGCTCCCGCGCGGCCAACGTGATCGCCCAGACGTCCTCCGGCGGCCGGGGCGGCGCACCGGTCGGCGTCCTGGTCGTCGCCCCGTTGCGACAGCAGGCAAAGGCGTCCGACATGGCCGCCACCGTGCTCGCCCAGGGCGGCGTGCCCGCGCAGGTCGCCGGCGTCGTCGCCCATGACGCCGACGCCGCGGAGCGGCTGACGCGCCTTCGCAGCGCGGGACGCATCCACAAGACGCAGCTGATGTCGTCGGTGCGCCACATCGTGAGCAACCTCGGCGGCCGCTTCGGTCTCGGCCAGAACAGCGCCTCCGCTGTCCCGGCGCCGGCCACGAGCATGGAAGGAGCGGCACGATGACCACCGCCGTGACTCTGCCCGTTCCCGTCGACCAGGCGCTGGTCAAGCGGCTGCGCGAGGCCACCGGGCAGCTCCTGCAAGAGCGCCGGCGCCGCCAGGAGGCCGACGGCCGGCGCCTGACCGAGGGCGATCTGCGGGCGATCGCCATGGACATCCTCGCCAGCCAGCTGCAGGGCCTGTCCAGCGAGCGGATGAACCAGGGCTCCAATCCGCTGAGCCTTGAGGACGAGGAGAGCCTGACCGCCGCGGTCCTCGCCGCGCTGTTCGGCGTGGGCCGGCTCCAGCCGCTGCTCGACGACCCCGACGTCGAGAACGTCGACATCAACGGCTTCGACACCGTGTTCGTCAGCTACGCCGACGGACACCAGGAGCAGGTCGGGCCGATCGCCGAGTCCGACGACGACCTGATTCAGCAGATCCAGGTGCTGGCGGCGACCTCGGGCCTGAACAGCCGTCCCTTCGACGACTCCAACCCCCAGCTGGACATCCAGCTGCGGGGAGGGCACCGCATGTCCGCGGTGATGTCGTTCAGTCACCCCCGGGTCGTGGTGTCGATCCGGCGCAAGCGCCTGAAAGAGGCACACCTCTCGACCCTGCGTGAGAGCGGGACCATCACCCCCGAGCTGGAGGTGTTCCTGCGCGCTGCGGTCCGGGCCCGGATGAACATCATGATCGCCGGCGAGGTGAACGCCGGGAAGACGACCCTGCTGCAGGCCCTTGCCAACGCCATCCCGCCGCAGGAGCGCCTGATCACCATCGAGCGTGCCCTGGAACTCAACCTGCACGACTTCAAGCACCTGCACCCGAACGTGGTCGCGCTGGAGGAGCGGCTCCCCAACTCGGAGGGCCACGGACGGGTCAGCATGGCCGAGTTGGTCCGCCGGTCGCTGCGCATGAACGCCAACAGGGTCATCGTCGGCGAGGTCTTGGGCGATGAGGTCGTCGCGATGTTGAACGCCATGTCCCAGGGCAACGACGGCAGTTTGAGCACCATCCACGCCAACTCCAGCCTCAACGTCTTCCGCAAGATCTCCACCTACGCCATCCAGGCCGCCGAACGGCTGCCGGTCGAGGCCTCGCAGATGCTCATCTCCGACGCCATCGAGCTGGTCATCTTCGTCTCCCGCGACACCGACCCGGTCACCGGCCGCCAGCGCCGTCGGGTGGTGTCGGTGCGTGAGGTCAGCGGGTACGCCGACGGCCGGGTGCTGTCCTCCGAGGTGTACAGCCTCAAGGCCAACGACGTGGTCGAGTGGGACTCGGCGCTCACCGACCGCACCCGCGAACGCCTGGAGCGGCACGGCTTCTCCGCCGACGCGTACCCCGCTGCGGGGCGCTGGTCATGAACGGCGGCGACTACCTCACTCCCTCCCTGATGCTCGCGCTGCTGGCCGGCTGCGGCATCGGCGGTGGCATCGCCCTGTTCGTCGCCGCGCTCGTCGGCTGGGCTCGCCCTGCCGGCACCAAGGTGAGCGCCAGCAAGCAGATCGCCGCGTTTCTGCGCCGACGCGCGGGCGCTGCCATACTCGTCGGCCTGGTCGTCCTGGTCGCCCTGCGCTGGCCGGTGGCCGCAGTCGGCGCGGCCCTGCTCGTGCTCTTCTGGCCGGCCCTCTTCGGAGGCGCCCGCTCCGAGCGCGTGGCCCTGGCCCGGGTCGAGGCGCTGGCCACCTGGACGGAGGCGCTGCGCGACACGATCGCCGGTGCTGCCGGCCTCGAGCAGGCCATCGGCGCATCCGCCCGCACCGCGGGCGACACCCTGCGCCCCCACCTGCTTACCCTGGACGACCGGATCCGCTCGCGCATGCCGCTGAGCGAAGCCCTGGACCGGCTCGCCGACGACCTCGACGACGGCGGCGCCGACCTGGTGATCGCTGCTCTCAAGCAGTCGGCCGGTCTGCGCGGCGAGGGCCTGCGCGACGTCCTCACCGACCTCGCCGGCTCGGCCCGCGCCCAGGTCGGCATGCGGCGCCGCGTCTTCGCCAGCCGGGCCGGCACACGCCGCAGTGTCCAGATCGTCGTAGGCGTGATCGTCTCGGTCGTCGTCGGCATGAGGGTCTTCAACCCCTCCTACACCGAGCCCTACGGCACGCCGCAGGGACAGGCCGTCCTGGCCCTTGTGCTCATGCTGTTCGCGGTCGGCCTGGTGTGGCTGCAACGGCTGTCCCGGGTCCCCGCCCCGAAGCGGTTCCTGGTCAAGCAGACGGGAGCGGCCTCATGAACCTGACCTGGACCCTACTGGCCGGCGCGGGCATGGGTTTCGGCCTGTTCCTCCTGGTACGGGCGCTCTTCCCCAGCAGGCCCAGCGCCGCGTCAATCGTGCTGCGGATAGACGCCCAGGCCCGCCTGGGCCTCGGCTCGGCCCTCCCGGAGCCCGAACCGGCCAGCGACCGGGCGGCGAAGGCCGCGCGCCTGCGCGAGCTCATCGGCCTCCGGGCCGCGGACCTGTGCGCCCGCCAGGGCTGGGAGCTGCCGGCGCTACGCGCCGACCTCAGCATCCTGGAGCGGTCGTTCGAGAGCTTCCTGGCCACCAAGATCATGGTCGGGCTGTTCGGCTTGCTCTTCGGGCCGGTGGTCTTCGCGCTGCTGTGGATCGTGGGCTTCACGGCCAACCCGCTGATGCCGTTGTGGCTGGCCCTCGTCTTCGGGCTGCTGTTCTTCTTCCTGCCCGACATCGAGGTCCGCGGTGACGCCAAGGAACGGCGCGCCGAGTTCCTGCACACCCTGTCCTCCTTCACCTCCCTGGTCGCGAACAACCTGGCTGGCGGCCGCGGTCTCCCCGAGGCCTTGAAGACCGCCACCGAGATCACGGACACCCCGCCGATGCTGCGCCTTCGGCAAGCACTGGCGGGGGCCCGGCTGGCCGGGCGCACGCACTGGCAGGCGCTCGAGCACCTCGGCAAGGAAATCGCCGTGCCGGAACTCCAGGACCTGGCCACCCGGATCGCGCTGGCCGCCGACGACGGCGCCCGGATCCGCCAGTCGCTTATGGCCACGGCCAAGACACTCGCCGAACGCGAGCTGGCCGAGACCGAGGGCAAGGCCGGTGCGCAGTCGCAGACGATGCTCGTCGCGCAGATCGTGCTGTGCCTCGGATTCCTGGTGTTCCTGATCTACCCCGCGCTGATGCGGGTGATGGCCCTGTGACCCTCTTTCTCCAACCCCACGGCCCGCCCCGGCGGCGCCGCCCCAGCCGGCCTTCCGGCCCAGAACCGATCCACCGCCCCGGCCTTAGGCCGGGTGCCCATCACGAGGGGACTGCACCATGAACGCCATCCTTGACCGTGCCACCGGCTGGCACCCCGACCTCACGCTCGCCACCACCTGGCTGCGCGGACGCGTGGAGGAATCCAAGGAGGAGGGCGGCGACGACGCCGGCTTCTCCACTGTCGAAATGGTGATCGGCATCGCCATCATCGTCGCGATCCTCGTGGCGGCCGCCGTCATCATCAGCCAGGCCATCACTACCAAGGCCACCTCGGTCGGCAAGTGCATCGAGGGCGCCACCAGCACCAACAACGGCGGTTGCAGCTAACGCTGCCGGTCAGGACGGACGGGGAAGAGGAGGGGGACCAGGTGAAGCGCCTTCGCCGCCTGCTGGAGCAGCGGCGCGCCCAAGGGCCGGATGACGGCATGAGCTCGATCGAGTTCGTCGTCACCACCCCGATCCTGATCGGCCTCCTCTTCCTCGCCGTCCAGTTCGCGCTCGGCCTGTTCGCGCACGAGGTCGCCCTCGCGGCCGCGCAGGCCGGCGCGCGCGAGGCCCGCGCCACCGCCGACGCCAACCCGTCCGGCTGGCAGCAGAAGGCCCAGGACGTGGCCGCCGCACGAATCTCCAGTCTCGGACCGTCGCTGACGGACAACCCCGTCATCAAGACCGAGGACATCGGCCAGCACCAGGTTCGGGTGACGGTGCAGGTCGATGTCGTCCCCGTCATCCCGTTCCTGCACATGACGCTGACCTCCGTCAGCCAGGGCCCCGTCGAAAGGTTCGTGCCCGATGCCGGCTGACCTTCTGCGTCGCTTGCTCGCCCGGGCCCGCAGCGACGAGGGCGCCTCCACCGTCGACATGGTCCTCGCCGCGCCGCTTCTGCTCCTGTTCGGTCTGCTCGTGGTGGGGCTGGGCCTGATCGTCCAGAGCCGCAGCAGCCTGGACGGCGCAGCCCGCGACGCCGCCCGCGCCGGGGCGCTCCAGCGCGACTACAACAGCGCCGTCTCCCAGGCCACCCAGGCCGCCAAGGCGGACGCCGCCGGGGTGTGCGAGGGCGGCGCCGTACGGGTGGACCCCTCCGGGGACTGGCGGCCAGGCGGGCTGTTCACCGTCACGGTCAGCTGCGAGGTACCCGGGCTGCGCGCTCTCGGCCTCAACATGACCACCCACGTGAGCGCCACCTCCACCGCCCCGCTCGACACCTACAGGCGGACCTCCTGATGACCACCACCCCCGCCGTCCGGCCCGGCCCGGGCCCCTGGCTGCTCCGGCGTCTGCGCGCCGCGCGCCGCCGCGGTGATGAAGGGTCAGGCGCGCTCTATCTCATCTTCGGTGCCATGCTCTGCCTGCTTCTGGCCGGCTTCGTCGTGGACGGAGGCCTGGCCATCCACCAGCGGGAGAGAGCGGCCGACATCGCCGAGCAGGCCGCCCGCTACGCGGCCAACCAGGTCGACCCCGCCGCGCTGCGCGCCAACGGCACCGTCAGTGTGCCGGCCAACCCGGCGTGCACCGGCTACGCGAACGACTTCGCTTCCCGCTCGGGCGCCACCGCCAGCTGCACCTCGGCGGGCGGAAACACCGTCACCGTCCAGGTCCAGCTGACCTACGAACCGATACTGCTTCGCCTGCTCGGACAAGCGTCGATTACCGTGCGTGCAAGCGCGACAGCGCAGGCCGTGCAGGAACAATGAGCCACCGGGACGGGAGATACCCCATGCGATCCACCACCACCCACCACCACGCCCGCCGCCTCACCGTGCTGGGCTGCGCCGCCCTCGCCATGGCCACCGCCGCCGGGTGCTCCAGCTCGAAGAGCGACCCGAGCGGTGACATCAGCGGCGCCCAGACGACCGTCCCGACCGTCGCCGCGAGCAGCACGGCACCCAGCAGCACGCCGACTGCGCCGGCCGGTGCGCCCGTGGTCACGCTGCCGGCCGACCTGAAGGTCACGGTGCAGTTCCCGGCCACCGGCGACGCGACCCAGGATGCCGTCGCGCAGGGGCTTACCTACGCGCTTCGGGCCTACAACGGCGCCTTCGCGAAGGGCGATCCGCAGGACGCGGCGTTCGTGTACGCCTACGACGGCATGGCCCGGCCCTACATGGCCGACATCATCGGCCAGCTGGCCAAGCGCAACCAGACGATCACTGGCGAGACCCGGTACTACGCCCCGGTGATCACGGTCAAGGACACCACCCACGCGGCCGCCACCTATTGCGAGGACGAGTCGAAGGGCTACCCCAAGGACAAGACGAGCGGGCAGGTGCAGCAGAGCACGCCGTCCGTGCGCGACTACACCGAGTGGAACCTCGGCCTGGAGTTGAGCACGCAGGGCGTGTGGCGCGTCACCCAGGCCCTCGGCGAGAAGGGATCCACGCGGTGCCAGAACACCTGATCCGGCGGCGCCTTGCGGCCGTCGCCGTGCTGCTCGCGATGGGGGCCGCTGCCGCGGTCCCCACGCCGGCATTCGCCGACTTCGGTGGCGACCCGGGCGGCGGCACGCCCACTCCGTGGTCGATCGAGTCGCACGTCACGCTGACGATGCACGACAACGGGGCGGGCGCTGACGCCAAGCACCTTGTCTCCTCTGGTGCGTGGGATCCGCCGGCGTGCTGGTACGAACCGGAGTACTCGCCCGATCAGTTCGACGCTGCCTTCCAGGCCCTCCTGCATAGCCTCTCGGGCGCCTCCGGCGGCGCGGACGCCCAGAAGCAGTACGACGCCTTGAAGCAGGACCACGACTTCCACCGCGGTGAGAACGGCGCGTGGTGGGTCATGGTGAAGTCCAAGAAGTCCTGGGACCTGCCGAATACGACGCCGTGCACGCAGAGCCCCGGCGTCCAATGGGTCCCCGCTGGGAACCCGCCGGCCGGGATGCTCGCGGTCACCCCGCAGATGCTCTCCAAGATCGCCTATGGGGCCACCAAGCTGCCCTCCCCCACCGTGAAGCTCTCCCCGGACGCCGGCCGGCAGACCGTCAACCTGCCGACCTTCATCTCGTTCGACCAGCCTCTCCAGCCGGTCTCCGTCACCGCCTCCCTCGACTACGCCGGGTTCAGCATCGCCGCGTCCACCCTCGCGGTGCCGGTCGCCCTGAACGTCGACGCCGGGACCGACGACGCGTCACCGCGCTCGTGCACCTACGACTTCACCCAGTCCGGCGGCGGCTACCAGGTCGACTCATCCTCCAGCAGCTGCAACATCACCTACACCCGTTCCTCCCGCGGCGGCACGTACCCGCTGACCGGCCGAGTGACCTGGCGCGTGACCTGGACCCCGTCGAAGGACCCCCACGCCGCACCGGCGAACCCGCTGCCGAACGGCCTGACCGACAGCACCCCGCAGAATGTCGTGGTCAAGGAGATCCAGACCACGGTCACCGGCTGACCGAACCCGGGGCCCCGGACCGACGAACAGAAGGAACGCGATGGTGAAGACGAAGCCGGCAACGGCTGCCCGAAGCCTGGGCGACGTGGTGCGCGCCGTGCTGGCCGGCATCGCGCTAATCGCCCTGCTCGCCGCCGTGCCCTGGGGCCTGATCACGTTCATCGGCAACCCCCTGCCGAGCACGGTCCCGAGCTGGGACAGCATCACCACCCAGACCGTCAGCGTCGACGTGATCATCAACGTGATCGCCATTGTGGTCTGGGCTGCCTGGGCTCAGTTCGCCCTGTGCGTACTCGTCGAGTTCCGCGCCGCCATCAAGGGCGCTGGGCTGGCCGTCCGCGTCCCGGCCGCGGGCGTCAGCCAGGCCCTGGCCCGTCAGCTCGTCGCCTCGGTGTTCGTCATCGGCGTCGGCGCGCTGACCGTCGGCCAGGCCTCGGCCGCTACGGCGGCCACCCCGGCTCAGGCGCCCCGCGTCGCGGCGACCGCCACCGCGCTGCCCCAGCAGGCAGCAGCCCCCTCGACGGTCAGCGCTGCAACATCCGCCACGGCTTCGTCCGACCACAACCTGCCCACCTACGAGGTGCAGCGTTCTGCCGACGGCCACCGCGACACCCTGTGGGGCATCGCGGAGCGCAAGCTCGGCGACGGCACCCGCTGGAACGAGATCCAGAAGCTCAACGAGGGTCGCCCCCAGGCCGACGGCGGTGCGCTCGGCGCAAACGGCCTGATCCGTCCCGGTTGGACGCTGCTCCTGCCCGCCGACGCGTCCGGGACGGACGTGGTCCGGTCCGACTCCGGCCCCGCGCCGCAGGCGAGCACCGCTGGCCAGGACACCGCCGCCCAGCACATGGTGACCGTGGTCAAGGGCGACACCCTGTCGGGAATCGCAGAGCGCGAACTCGGCGACGGCGACAAGTACCCCCAGCTCCTCGACGCCTCCAAGGACCTCGTCCAGCCGGACGGCGGGCACCTGACCAACCCGGACGAGCTGTTCCCGGGCCAGAAGATCGTCATCCCGGCGACCACCACGGCCGTCCCACCGGCACCCCCGGCCGCCCCTGCCCCAGTCCAGCAGCCCGAGGCCCCGGCCGTCCAGACGCCCCCGGCCGCCCCCGCGCCGGCCACACCGGCCCCGGCGGCGCCAACCACCCCAGCCACACCGGCGCCCAGCACCACCGCCCCGAGCGCCCCGGCCTCCAGCACTCCGGCTCCGGCCGCACCGGCCACCCAGGCGCCGGCCGACCAGACCCCGGCCCCGGCCCCGGCGCAAGAAGCACCGACCCAGGCCCCAGCCCCGGCTCAGCACTCCTCCCCCGCCGGCGAGGAGGCTTCCAGCCAGTCCCTGATCTCCGCGCGGTCGGTCGCCGGTCTCGGTACTCTGACCGGCGCCGGACTGCTCGGGGCCATCGCCGTCCGACGTCTCCTCCAGTACCGGCGCCGCCGGCCGGGCGAGACCATCGCCGTCCCCGAGGAGACCAGCCGCCTCGAAGCCCTGCTCGGCCGCACCGCCCAGCCGGGCTCGGCCGCGCTGCTCGACCTTGCACTGCGGACCCTGGCGGACGCGCTTCCTGAGGACGAGGTACTCCCGGAGCTGCGCGCCGCACGGGTCACGAGCGAAAGCGTCGAGATCCTGCCCGAGGACCACGGCCTGGAGCCCGCTACGCCGTTCACGACCGGGGAGAACGGCTGGTGGACCCTCGACCCGAAGGCGACGCTTCTGGACGAGGACCATGCCGGCCGCGTGGCGGCGCCCTACCCGGGCCTGGCCAGCATCGGGCGTGACGAGGCAGGCAACCAGGTGCTGCTCCACCTGCCCCACGTCCAGGTCCTCCTGTTGGAGGGCGAGCTGACGAACGTACGCGCCGTGGCGCGCAGCATCGCCCTGGACGCGGCGACTTGCCCGTGGGCGAGTCACGTGGACGTGCTGACGGCGGGCTTCGGCCGCGACCTCGCTCCCCTGCTGCCCACCGGCCGCGCGCGCTTCGTGCCCACCGCTCATGCCGGGATCGTGGACCTGGCCGGGCTGCGCGCCGAGACGATCCAGGCCGAGGAAAGCGGCGAGGATGGCCCCCTGCCGTGGTTGATGGTCTGTACCGACGATCCGGGAGAGCACACCTGGGAGCTCGCCGAGATCCTGAGCCAGACCCGTGGCCGGGACATCGCCGTGGTCCTTCCTGCCGACGCTCAACAGGTCCACGATTTCTTCCCCGAGGCCGAGATCCTCGACGCCGACGCCCTGGCCGCGCAGGCCTGCGGCCTGGCCGACCTCGATGTGGTGCTGGCCCGGGTCAGCGACGAGGAGCACGCGCAGATCGTCTCCACGCTGGAGGTGACCGCCAAGCCGGCCACCCCGGCCGCCGGTCCGTGGGAGTTCGTCCCGGATCCTGACGCCGTCCCGCCGCGCTTCGGCCCCGCCTCCATCCCCGCGCCGCTGTTCGCCGACCGGATCCCGGCCGACGTCAGCGGTGCAGCACCGCAGGAGAACAACGACGACACCGAGGCGGCCGCACCGGCTTCGCAGACCGACGCCGAGGTCGGCACGGATGTCGACGACTCCGCGCTCGAGGCCGCCGACGGCGGCACGCCGGAGGACGAGGAGACGGCCGCGCCGGTCCGCAACGCCCCGGTGAACATGGCCAAGCCCGCCGCCGTGCGGGACCGCAAGCCGGTTCCGCCGAGCCCGGACCAGCCCCAGATCCAGGTCCTCGGGCCGGTGCAAATCGCGAACTCCAGCGGCGCCGAGACCACCCACGGCCCGAGGCTGGCCGCGCTCGCCGCGTTCCTGTACTTCCGGCCCGACCGCGACTACGGCGCGATCGCCAACGCGATGGACCCCGTCTCCCCCTGGGAGCCGCACACCCTGCAGACCCGGATCTCCCAGCTGCGCGGCCAGCTCGGGCACGCCCCCGACGGAACGCAGTACCTGCCCCGCAAGTCCGCCGCGGGCACCTACCGCCTGTCCGAGCAGCTCCACTGCGACTGGACCTGGTTCGAGTACCTGGCCGAACGCGGCCTGCCCCAGGGTGTCGCGGGCCTGGAGGACCTGGAGCAGGCACTCGGCATGGTCCGCGGCCGGCCTTTCGGCACCGACGGCGACCACGACTGGGCCACCCCGGACGTGCAGCAGATGATCTGCCGCATCATCGACGTCGCGCACACCACCGCATGCCTGCGCCTGCGCGACGAGGCCCTGGACCTGGACGCCGCCCGCCGGGCAGTGGCCGTCGGCCTGGAGGTCCAGGACGACGAAATGCTGTACCGGGACTGGCTGCGGATCGAGGCCGCGAGCGGCAACCGGCCCGGCCTGTTCGCCGTCATCGACGCCGCCCGCACTGCAGCGGCATCGCTCGACAGCGACCTGACACCGGAGACCAAGCGCCTGATCGAGCAACTCCTCCAGGGACAGCACGCATGAACCCCATCGCCACCGGCGCCGCCCTCATCGGCGGCGCCGCCCTCGGCGCCGCCGTCGTCCGCCCGATAGCCGTCGCCTACGCCCGCCCCAGACCCGACCCCGCGTCCAGGACCTGCCCAGGGTGCGGCCAGGTGGTACTCGGGTTCAGCCCCCGCACGGCCGTCCACCTCCTGCGGGCCCGCTGCCCTGGCTGCGCCGACCGGCTCGGCCCGGCCCCAGGAGTCGCCGAGGTCCTCACCGGCGCCGCCGTCGCCGGTGTTGTCGCCGGCCAGGCGGGTGGCTGGCTCCTCGCCGCGCAGTTGTGGTTCGCCCTCGTGGGCTCCGCGCTGGTTCTGACCGATGCCAAGGTGCGGCGGCTGCCCCACGATCTGACTGGGGCTGCCTGCATTGGGCTCGTAGTGCTGCTCATTGGTGCCACGATCGCCGGGCAGCCGGTGTCGGTCGCGGTACGGGCCCTCGCCGGAGCCGCCGCTGTCTGGGGGCTGTTCTTCCTCACGGTCCTCACCAAGGCGGCGTTCTGGGGAGACTTCCGGCTGAGTCCGGCGCTCGGCGGGCTGCTGGCCTGGACGAGCTGGAGCACCGTGGGCGCAGGCCTGGCGGTCAGCATCTTCCTGGCTCCGCTTCTGGCCTGCGCCGGTCTGATCGCCCAGCGGGCACCGTGGCGCCGGTGGTGGCCGGCGCTGGCACTGGCGATGGCGGCGGTGTCCGCCGCCGCGGGCGTCGCAGTGTGGCGAGCCGTCGGGCCCGCCTCGCTCGGGGCCTTGACGGCCTGGGCCGTTCTCCTGCTCCAGCAGGTCGTCGTCCTGGCGATGCTGCCCGGCCGGACGCGGAAGGCCAAGGTGCCGCTTGGGCCGGCGCTGGTGGTGGGCACCCTGCTGGCATCCGTCGCATTCTCCTAACACGGGCCAGCGCATGTGGGACAGTCTCCGCATGGATGTGCTCTCCCCCGCGCAGCAGGAGCTGCTGGAGTATCTGCAGGCCGTGATCGCGGTGATCGACCTGAATGATGCGGAGACCGCTGCGCGGGAGGAGGGGTGGCGGTACCCGTCGGTGCATCACCTCCTGCTCGCCGAGGGGCGATTCTTCGAGCCGGTGTCCAGGCCGGCCGGGATCCGGCAACTGCCCGAGCGGCTGTGCTACAACAACGCCGCTGCCACGGCGACGGGGTCGGCGGGTTCGCTCTTCTACGTGGAAGGCGTCGCGATCTCCGACGTGTTCCCGCTGGCACACGCCTGGTGCGCGAACGAGGCGGGGGAAGCCGTGGACCCGACCTGGCCGGAGGGCTCGATGAGGGCGTGCTTCGGCATCCCGTTCACTCGACCCGGCTCGTGGGAACACGACGGCGGAGGGTTTCTGTCCGACCCCTCTCTCTTCGTGGGGATCCTCCGCGATGGCCTGCCGCCGCTTCCCGGCCGGAACGTCGGCCGCCGCCCTTCGAGCGCTGCCCTGGCCGGCCAGCCGGCCGCCTCCTGCTGACACGGCGTCGCCCGCCGCCGCGCGCCTGGTGCACCGGTTCAGGAGAACGCCTTGTCGCCGTGCACCAGTACAGTCCGCCCATGACCATCACAGGGGGAATCCGGGTCGACCTCGCGACGATCGAGCAGGCGCTGGAGGAGAACGGCCACGACAGCTGCAATGTCGAACTCGTGCCCACGACGCAAAGCTCCGGGCGCAGCATCGACGGCCACGCGCTCGTCGCCGCTGTCGACGAGGCGAGCGAAGCCGCCAACGCGGCACCCGCAGGCCCGACCATGTGGGGGCAGGGCGCCTTCCTGACCATCGACGGCGCCGGGCTCAGCCTCAAGGACTACTGGGGGCCGGACTCGCTCACGAGCTGGCTCACGACGTTCACCGACGCCTTGCACCGGCAGGGGTATAGCGGGCTCGTGCGTGCGACCCCGGTTGTGAGGCCGCCGCGCTGGCTGCGGCACCAGTACGAACCCCGGGCCACGGCCTTCGTCGCCCTGCAAGAACCGCTCACGCGGGCGGCCGCAGCAGAGCGGTGGGCCCGCCTCGCGACGGGCTGGGCCCGTCCCCACGGCGGTGACACCTGCCTGGCCGCCGGCGCGATCCTCCAGCACGACACCTCACCGGATGTCGCCGACCATCTTGCCGCCGGCTTGCTCGTCAACGGGAACGCCGCACTCACCATGGTCGACCCAACCGCTCCCCGGGCCGCGCGGGCCCGAGCGGAGCAGGACGGCATGGCCACCTACCAGGCCTACGCCCCCGCCATCACGTGGCACTCGCACATCGAACGGATTCGGCAGGCGATTCTCGCCGACGCGGAGCACACCCGGCTCGCCTACGTGGCCATGACGCCGACGTGGGCTTTCGGGTGGGAGGACCGCGGACGCGATCTGCCTCCTCTGCCCGCCGTCCCTGCACACGCCCTGCGGGGCAACACACCGCTCTGGGGACGCAAGGTTCCCGATGCCCACGGGATCCAGCTCCTCAGCAGCGCTCACCTTGACCAGGCGTCGGACCTGTCCGACTGGCAGATCACCGAAGTCCACAAGGATCGGTTTCTGGTCGAGGCGCCCGATCCGGCGGCCTGGTTCGGTCCCGGCGGTCCGGCCGCCGCTGTGATCGAGCAGGCCCGCGCTGACTTTGGACAGCTGATCGTCACCGGCCGGGATCTCTGACCGAACCGCTGGTGCGCCGCCCCCTGACGGGGCGGTCGGCGCAGCGTGACCGGCCACGGGGAAGTGGAGCAGCTTCGGGGCGGGGTCTGGGTACGGTGCCCGGATTTCGGTGCGCTCGAGCCACTCATCCATCAGAATTGCATGGTCATGCCGAAAAATCGGACCCCAGAATGGCCCCTTCAGGCGCCGTTCGCGATGTGGCCGGTGCGTGGGGATCTTCCAGCGCCCACCAGGCTGCCTGAGGTGCCCTCACGCGATTTTGATCAAGAATCAGGTCAGGTCGAGTACGGTTTTACCTCTCCGGGCCGGCCGAGTCGGCGGCCACCAGGCAGCAAGCGGCGGTGATCCTCATTGGTTGGTCAACCGCGGTGGCACGACGTGGTTCCGGCCTGGGGGATGCCGCCCCGCGGCCCAGCCGACGCCCTCCGCTACCGGAAACGCCAATGCGCCCCGCCTCCGTGAAGGCGGGGCGCATCGGTGACCGATCAGGTGCCGGCGAGCTCAAGCAGGTCGGGGTGCTTGGGCGTCTCGTACTCGGCTCGGTAGTTCTTCCCCCAACTGGCCCAGTAGCGCTTCACGCTGTTGGGGCTGAGCGGGCCGCCGTCCTGGCCCTTCTCTCCGAACCGCACGTGGATCCACTTGACGTAGTCATCCTTGGTCGGGTGGTTGCCGTTCTCGTGGACGTAGGCGCAGTAGTACTCGTACAGGACGTCCTCGCGCTTGCGCCGGCTGGCGGCCTGGTCGCTGTCCTGGCCGAGTTCCTCCGAGTCCTCGAGGTCTGCGGCCTCAAGGTCCTCCTCGTCGTACGTCGGCTCCTCCGGCACCTCGGCGGCCCGGCTCTCGCCGGCGTCCGCGCGCAGCGCGAAGGGAGTCTCAGGCGCAACGGCCTCGGGGGTCGGCATCTGAGCCGGCCCCGCCAGGCGAGACTCCCCGTCGACTGCTAGGACGACGTGCGCCTCGGCAGTCGGCTGAGTGGGGGCAGCGGGCTTGTGGAGATCTATCGCTGCCTCTCCCGCACCACCCGCCCCGGTCTCCCGGGCTGCTGCCTGGATCTCCGTCCGCCCCGGGGGCACCACTGCCTTGACCGGGTCGCCGCCCGGCTCGATCGCCGACAGCCGGGCTCGGGGCGGCTCGCCGGATCGCAGCCCGACGAGAGTGTCCACCGGGACCCCGATCGAGGAGAGGACGTCGAGGTACTGCTCCCTGTTGCCCTCACCGTACTGCGCCAGATAGAGGAGCAGGAGCGCCTCCTGCGACGCGAGCTTGCGCCACCGGCGCCCGTACTTGCGCTTGAGCTGCCCCCGCAGGATGCGCTTCCACTTGGCCAGCTCAATGGCTTCCTCTGCCGAGTAGATGCCCCAGATCATCTTGAGGCGCCAGTCCGAGAACGTGCCGAAGGGCTTGAGCAGCCAGCGGCGGATGTCGAAGCCCTCCATCTCCCGCTTGCCGGCCGTCAGGTTGGCCCACCGGCCGACGGCATGGCGGGCGACCTCAACGATGATCACGAAGAGGACCGGCACGACGGCATGCATGCCCATGGCGAGCGGCCGACCCCACGCGGACGCTGAGTTCATCACGATCGTCGCGATTGTGAGGAACCAGGCAGTCTGGCGCGGCAAGGAGGAGGGCATGCGCAGCCAGGTGAGCAGAAGGTCGAGCGCGTACAGGACGACGATGCCCGCATCGACGCCGATCGGCAGGACCAGAGCGAACCGGCCGAAGCCTTCGTCGACGGCGAGCGCGCGCACCGCGTTGTAGGAGCCGGTAAACCCGATGGCCGAGATTACGGCGGCGCCGAGGACGACGATTCCGATGAGCGCCTTGTGGCCTTTGTTGAGCGTGGGCCTGGTCAAGCTGTCCCTCCCATTGGCTGAGCCGGTCCACCATTTCACGGGGGGGCAGTGGTACGCACGGGACTTGCATGGCGCTGCGCCTGATATAGGGTCATCTGCACTATTTGTCCTATCAAAGGCGCTTAGTGATCTTCGTCCTAGGGTTGGCTTGCTCTAACCCCTGCGTACCGTTCGCAAAGCAGGGGGTGACCGTTCGCATGAGTGCCTCCGGACCGCGGCAGTCGCAGTCGGCCCTCCTGCGTCGGGGCTACGTCGCTGTCGCAGTCGCAAATCCGGAGCCACACTGCGGAACGCTTCCGCGCCGACGCGTTCGGCCGCGACCCGGGGTCGGTGGCGTAGTCGCTGGTTGCCGGCTCATCTGCTGCATGGCACACGGTCGCGGCGGGGCCGTCGCTACCCGCGTGTCTGAGGGTCACGAGCGGCGTCGCAAGTCCAGGGGGCGGGTCGCACACTCCCTGACCTGCTAATTTCGCGAATCGCATGGCCGTGGGACGTTGTGGATCACAGGCGGCGGGGGGTGGTCGGCTATCGGTGCCGAGGGGTTCGCAGTCGCAGTTGTGCTGCCAGCGACGCTCTGACCCGGCGGCGTGGACTGGTTGCGACGGGCAGCGGCACCGCGGGAACGACGGGCGGGGAGTGGACGGACTTCGCGGATCGCATTCGCAGTGCGCGCTGACGGTTCGGCTGCCATCGCAGGCGCAGTGTTCGTCGACGGTGCGAAGCGTGCTGGGCGGCCGCCCGAACGTCGCAGTCGCTGCGGAGCGTCGCAACGGAGTTGGTCGTGGTCGTCGGACCGGCACACCTGCGACAGGATGCGGCGCTTGTCGCAGGCAGGGGGTACCCTCCCCCGATGATCATCGACCGCCATGCTGCCGTAACTCCGACTCGCTACGACGACCGCGACCTTCGGAGGAGGATGGGGGCGGAGATCGCGGCGGCCGACTCGGATGATCTCCTGGCCGCGTGGATCTGGTCCGCGGAAGCCCGACTGTGCCGCACGGTGGCAGAAGCGTCCGATGCTCTGCGCGACGACGTGCACAGAGAACACAGCGATGTGCTGCGCCGTATACACGCGGCATGGCAGGACCGAGGTGGCGATAGAACCCCGGTCGCTCTCCGGGAGCGGGTTCAGGGTGCCCTTGAGCGAGCGAAGGCGGAGCTGGATCGGGTATTGAAGGCCGCCGAAAGTCACCGGGTCGAGGCGAACCGGGCGTGGAGGAGGATGCGGGGGTCCTTCGGCCTGAACCCGACCGGTGCCTTTCTGCGTGAGGGCGATCGGGAACGATCCCCCGTTCAGGACAGCTTCCGCCAGATCGCCTTCCTGGAGGAATGCCGCCGGGACATCACCCAGGTCACGGCAAGCCTTCGGGAGGAAATCCACGTCGCCGCTCTGGAGGAAGACAGCCGTCGAAGCCGCGCTGCCTCAGGTGCGCTGACGCCCGAGGAGCACTTCCTCCGCAGCGTCCACGTTGCCGCACACGCCCTGCTGGAGAGGGCGGGGCATGAACTTGGGCAGCTTGAGCGACGCGAGAGGTGCCCGGGCCGGTCCGAAGGCGATAGCGAGCTGGCACACACTAAGTACGTCAGCGCTGCCCGGCCTGACCGCCGTTGGGCGGAGGTAGTACGCGACGAGCACGCCTCGGGCGAGCGGCTGGTCCAGCGCGCAACCGAGCTCTGGGACGCTATGGCCGACTGCGGTGAACTGCTGGGTGGCGCCCCGGAGGCAGGTGACGGAGTCGACCTGATGGCGCTCGTCGCCGATCTCGGGATGCTCTCCCGCGAGGTCGCCGCTTCCCGGGCTCGACTCGAAGGAGCACTGCGTCAGCACGTTGCGGACCAGCACCGGGTTGCCTTGCGGATCAACCGCCGGCATGACTGGGTCCGGTCGGGCGCTGCGCTTTCACTCGAAGGCGTCCGCGGTCTCCATCACCGGCAGTTCGAGCGCTTCGTCGCGGAGCTGCTCCTCCGGGACGGGTTCGAGGTGGAGCAGCACCAGGGCGGCCCTGGCGACCAGGGCGCCGACGTTATCGCTCTGTGCCCGGACGGGCGTCGGTACGTCGTGCAGTGCAAGCACACCGCGGTAGATGCCAACGTCGGCACCCCTGATCTTCAGCGGTTCAAGGGCACGGCCTGGGATGTACACGGTGCGGACGTCGCGATGCTTGTGACCAACGGCGGCTTTTCCCGGAATGCGCTGAGCTTTGCCGGACAGCACGGCATTCAGCTGATCGGCAGCTCGGAGGTGTGGCGATGGGGTTTCCTTGGTGACCCCCTGGAGGCGGTCATCCCTGGACGGGCCCAGGACGCTGCGGTCTTCGCACAGCGGAAGGTGTATCAGCGGCTCGCGCGGAACTTGAGCTTCGGCTGGCCTAAGTAGCGATCGTGTGCCGGCACCGGGTCGGACAAGCATGGTTGGCTTCGGTCGGGGCTGGCTTCACCACCCCCCAGGGACGACCAGTGGGGAGCCGTTCCGGGCGCGTCCGTCGCTGCGACGCTCCGGGGAGCCGTGAGACGGCGATGCCCCGGCTCGCTGTGTGCGATGCCGGGGCATCCGGGGTCGGTTCGTGACGAACCGGGGCTAGGCCGCGAGGCGGTCGGTGATGCCCATGCGGGTCAGCATGGCATCGATGGTGAGGGTGGTGTCGTGCTTGGCCACCCAGTAGCTCAGCGGTTCCTGCGCATCGTAGGCCTCGGGTACGACCGTGGCGCCGCGGACCATGCCAAGCACGCGGTCGCCGTACTTGATGCGCGCTTCCTTCTGCTTCTCCGTGTAGAACTTGCCTTGCGTCTCGGTGGCCTTGGTCTCGTTCAAGACGTACCAGGTGACCTCGCACGAGGGGTTCAGCTCTTCGTAGCCGTCCCGAATCTCAGCTACCCGGCGGATCATGGCGTCGATGCCGCGGAACTCCTTGCGGCCCGGCTTGCTGAAGAGGACGACGTTGGTGGTGGCGAGCAGCAGGGAGATCGACAGCAGGCTCAGGGACGCAGGGCAGTCGATCCAGATGAAGTCGAAGTCTCCTTCTTGGAGACCCCTTCGGAGCGCGCGCTGCAGCCACCAGACGGACCTGGGGTCCTGGGCCATCTCGGTGTCGGCCTGGCTCATCTTCTCGTCGCCGCGGATGAGCCACAGGTTGTCGATGATCGCGAAGTTCGAGTCCGGGTCCTCGCCTTTCTCGTTGGGCGGCGCAATGCGAGTTCGGGCCGGAACCATCGCGTCCTTGAGCGTGGCCTCGCCGAGGAGGACGTTGTGGACGGTCATCACGTGCTTCGGCAGCTGGTCGCCGTCCCAGCCGGCCCAGAACGAGGCGTCGGATTGAAGGTCGGCGTCGATGAAGAGGACCTTCCAGCCACGGCGGGCGGCCTGGACGCAGAGGTTGTAGCCGATCGATGTCTTTCCGACGGATCCGGCTCGGTTCGTGGCGGCGAAGACGGGTGGGACGTGGGGTGCGTAGAGCGGGCGATGGGCGTGAAGCAGCATTCGGGTCTCCGGGAGTAGCTGTTGGTCGAGAGTGGTGGGTCTGGCGCTACACCTGGAGGTGGTCCCGCTCCCAGCTGGGTTCGTATCCGGCGTCGTCTGTGAGGTGTCGCCAGTAGTTGATGACGCGGGCATCCGGGCTGCGGCGGCTGTCCGTCGAACGCACTTCGTCGTCGGCGAGGGAGACGGCGTAGGCGAACCTGGTGACCGCTGCGGGGTCGCCGGCGGTCAGCAGGTGGTCACGGTAGGCCGCGGCGTCCGTGGTCTGCGCCTCGTGGACGCCGATCTTCTGCACCCATCGGTGAGCGAGTTCGACGGTGGGTCGGCTGGCGAGAGTGAGGAGCGTCCGAGCGGTGCGGAGCGCAGCGGAGCTTGAGGGCTCGTCGTCATAGGCGGACAGGAGCTGCTGGCATGCTTCGCTTCGGGCCCTGGCGGCGAGCGCGCGGTCGGCGCGGTCAGGGTTAACGGACCGCGAACCCGGGGCTTGGCCCGGCTTCGTAGTCGTGCGGGGGTTGGGCAGTGCCGGGGCGGTGTCAGCTGGCTCTTGCCCGGTTCGTGACGAACCGGCGGTGGGGTTCGCGGTTTCTGCGTCTGAGTCATCCGGTGTCGGGTTGCTTGCCGATCCATCGGTTCGTGACGAACCGGCGTCGCCCTCGGAGCCGGGAGGCGGCACATGCGCATCGGTTCGCGACGAACCGCTGTCCCCTGCGAGGGCCGATGCGTCGTTCTCTCCCTCAACGCGGCCCTCTTGCGTCCCGGCGTGCTCGATCAGTACTTCCTGCGCGAGTGCCTTCAAGGCCGCGGCGTTGAGAGCTTGGCCGGAGTACTTTGCCCGGTTGAAGGTGGACAGCACCAGGGCGGGGTCGCCGAGTTCGACGAGGAGGACATAGGCCGCCTCCAGGCCGAGGTCGCCGGACAGGAGCGCCGTACGGGCTTCCGGGACATCAGCGAGGGGCAGGATCGTCAGCCGCTTGACGACATTGCTCTTGCTGACCCCGACGATCTCGGCGATCCGCTGGTAGCTGTACTTCTTGTCGTCCTTGAGCCTTCGGTAGCCCTCAGCCTCCTGGAAAACCGTCAGGTCGTTGCGGCCGAGGTTCTCCCCGAGGAAGACCTCGGTGAGCTTGTCCACGTAGTGGTTCTGGATCTCGATGCGCAGTTCGGTCAGGCCGGCGTCGGGGGCACAGTCGCGCCGGCAGTGGCCCGCGACGATGACGTACTTGTGTTCGTCATTGAAGTGATGGCGTTCTCCGGGGTAGGCGTCGAGGTAGACCCCGATGTCGATGACGACCAGGGCCTGGATCTGCCCGGTCTCACGGAGCTGGGTGACAAGCTTCTCGCGCTCGGCTGGGGATCCGTAGAGGTCTCCGCCACGGAGGTTGCGAGGGCACGGTGCCAGTTCGGCAAGCGGAACCGAGAAGCCGTGCCCCCTGGGACGCGGCGACGGGATGAGCGGGACAGAGCGAAGAACGACCGCGTCCGTCTGCGGCGTTTGCTGCTCTCCAGCCGCAGGCTGCGTCGCCGGAGTTGCCTCGGTGGTGGGGTTCGGTGAAGCACCGGAGCTGCCCGTCCCGCTGTAGCCCGCTCCCCCTGCGCCCTTTCGCGGCATTCGCCCTCCATGATCACTAATCGTGTCCGTTGTACGGCCCGACCCTAGCGGTTCGTCACGAACCGATTGGCTTCAGGTTGGCCATTTCGTCCGGGTTCAAGCCATTAGTCCGCTCTGCCGGTTCGTCACGAACCGACTTCGTGGGACGTGCACCCGAGTGGCAGTGTGGGTTCGGGATCCCATGGGACGAGGCCGGACCGACGCGGGCGGCCGGAGGTGCTGTCGGCCGGGGCCGCCCCGAGGAGCCGCGCGATCGGCACGCTACAGGCGGCATGGCTCGGCCGGAACGGATTCCATCCGATCTGGCGAACATCAGCCGTTGGGGGTCCGCTGAGCACGGGCTTGTGGTCCATCAGTCCTGTGCTGCTAAAGGCCGGGGGGAGAGTGGAAAGACGGTAGCGGGCGGCGTTCAGCGGCTCATGTCCTACCGGTTCAGGCGGCCGAAAGCTCTGGCGGCTGCTCCGTCGGCCAACTGTTCGGCGACGCGGCAGTTCTCTGGAGGTCGGCCCTACGGCGCCGGTGGTGTCGCTTGCGCCGACGAGCACCTCGGGTCCGGGCGGCCTGCCAGCGGCGGGCCCTGGTGGACGGTGTCATGGGAATCTGACCGAGCCGGCGTGGCCGCCGCAGCGCAGCTTCGGGTCAGTCCCGGGCGGTCTGCCCGAGCGCGGTGAAGATCTGCGCGGCCTGCTCGGGGCTGGTGACCTCGGCCAAGGTGCTCTCGCCGACGAGGTGGGTGCCGACCCGGCCGGCGAAGGTGCTGGTGCCGGACGCCTTGTCGGCGGCCAGCCGGGACGCCAGGTCGTCGGGGACCTCCGCGAACTGGCGGGCGACTTCGAGCAGGTCGTCGGGTTCCGGGTGCTCAAACGGCGCCGCGCCCATCCAGACGAGCTCGACCACTTCCTCCTCCGCGTCGGGGTCGCTGGGATAGTCGAGGACCTGGAGGAAGTAGCTGGAGAGGGGTCCGTCCCATCCGATTCGGACTTCCCGGTCAGCCGGGGATCCCTCCAGCGGGGTCAGGTCGTACGACATGGTTTGCCCTTCGCAAGGGGCGAGCCGGTTGCCCGCCGACGCCACACGCTACTCCGGATCGCGCCAGTGGCCCGCGGGGCGAGCGCGTCGTAGGACGACCGCCCGCAGCAGACCGTGGCGATTAGAGGATGAGGTCGTTGGACAGGCCGTGACGATCGACGAGAAACAGACAGCTCTGGCTCTGGCGGAAGGACTACTGAAGGCCGAACTCCACCGGCGGCTGCTGGCCGAGCCGCAGAACGCGGTCGCCCTGGTAGCGCAGCTGGTCCTGAGCATGCACGGCGAGGCACTCGCAGCCGGCGACATGGCCCGAAGGCGCGGCCTCGACTTCGAGACGATCGGCCGTGCGCTGGCCCTGGTCGAGGACGCCGGGATCCTTCTGCAGCAGGCGACCGCGATGCTTCTGGGGCTGCCCACTGCTGGGCCGGATGCTCTCCAGGAGCTGCGGGCGGCACTGGTCGAGCCGGACAGCGCCGGTCCGGATGGCGAAGGGGCCGTTGGCGGCCCCGATCCGGATCCCGATGTCTGGGCGGCCGCCGTCAACCGCTTCCGGATGGCCACCGGCGGCCGCAGGCCCACCTCAAACTGTTGAGCGCCCTAGAAAGTTCGCCAGCCCGGGCTACCCCACGGATCGGAGGCACACGACTTCGGCCGACCGTGTGGGCCGATCCCGACTGCCATCCACTGGTCGAAGCAGGCGCCGACCGATCCGGACCGCGCTGAGACCGTCTCTGACGGTCAGCAGTCAGGGAATGAAGTGCGCTCCCAGCAGGCCACGGCCAGCTTCCGCCGCGGCGCGCCACACCGGGGGAACGCCTTCCAGGAGCGCGTTGATGTCGGTCGGGTCGCCTTCGTCGCGGAGGGCAGCCATCAGGAGCTCTCGGGCCTGCGGCCGACTGGCGGCAGTCCATGTGAAGACCCGCTCGACGGCGGGAAGCGTGATGCGAACCTGCTCCGGGGTGAGAATCAGGTCACCGAACCAGCCGGGGAGGCCGGCGAAGCGCTCGGGCCCGAGGGCGAAAGCCAGCGCGGCGGCGGGGTAGCTGTTGCGGGTGGCGACAGCAAAGTGGGGCAGTGCATCGTCACGGCCCCGTTCCCATGCGTCGTAGACCCGGCAGATCTGCTCGTCGAGTACGGACGGTGCGGCGGCTTCGACGAAGTCGTGGCGGGTCGCCTCGGTGCTGCCCTCCGTCCGCCACCACCGCAGGAGCGCGGTGGACCTGGGGAGCGCGGCTTCGGCCTCGATGGCGGGTACCAGTTCCGGGGCGTACTCGGTGATGGCGTCGGCACGCATTGGCACCAGGCACCACATCCCCAGGAAGCTCATGGACTCTCCTTCCTCTCGGCAGGGATGCTGCCACCTCGGTCCGACAGCTCGGCTGGTTGATGGTCGAGTCCGATCTCGCACCGTCCGACAGAGGCTGCCTTGTCTTCACCGAGCGGGCTCGGCCGTCGTGGGGGGGTTTGCGAACCCAAATAATAATAAACAACGCAACACCGAGTACAACGGGGGGGGTTTTTGGCGGTACTGGGTGGCGTGTGGGCGTAGGGGGTAGGGG
>NZ_JBHYGR010000024.1:59903-91286 GCF_042738155.1 Kitasatospora sp. NPDC059088
GATGGGCGGAGCGTTATCGGCCCGGGGGCGAGTGAGGCGCGTTTTTAAGCCCGGCGCGGGGCCCGCCGTCGTGGGGTATTACGCCCCCCGTACTGAGAACCGCCCCCCACGCGACTCTTCCACGGAGGTCCGTGATTCGCGGTCCGGGCTGCCGTGTCGCAGTCGCTCGTCGGGCCAGCGTTCGTAGTCATGTCCTGTTGCAGCGACTGCTCCGGAGGCGTCCCCGAGTCGCACATGGGCAACCGCGCCGCGTCCGGTTCGGATGTCGCAGTCGCAGTCGCTGGCGCACCCGGCCAGGGCCGCCTTACCGGACGGACCAGTTCGCGGGGCGCAGCCGCTGCAACCGTCGTGTCGGTTCGTCACGAACCGACACTGTCGGAGCGCCGCTAGGTGCTCGTTTCCCCCGTTGCCGACATGAGGAGTCGCATGTTCGCACCTGGGCTACCGGGTCGCCCTCGGTCCCGGTGTCGCAGTCGCAGCCGCCGTCGCCGTCGCACCAGGTGGGGCCCGCACTCTGGCCGGACCAGGGTCGGCCGCCACCTTTTGCCGCCTGTCATGTCGGTTCGTCACGAACCGGCACGACAGTCTGTCCCGGGGTTCGCCGGTTAGGTCCTTGGCCATCATCAGCTCGGTCCGGGAATCGCAGCCGCGGTCGCACCGGCCGAGGCTCCACCGGCGGATAAATCTCATCGGTGGCGGTGTTCAGGGGCCGGCCCGTCCCATGTGTGGTGGCCCGTGCTGCTGCTGCGGCGCCTCGCAGGACGCCCCGCTTGCGACCCGGAACTCCTGCGTCGTGCTCCTCGCATCGGGCTGCGACAGCGTGGGAGGCGGGCGCGGTCCGGCGCTCGCCGAGGCTGGCGCGATGCTGGTCTTACCGACTGGTCGCTGCGACCGCTGTGCCGGAAGTGTCGGGGCGGGGCGGGGTCGCAGTCCTGGGAGCGTGGGCCGTGCGACGCGCGACGGGGGCGTCGGTGGCGCTGCGACGGGTCGCAAAGGTACGCCGCGAAGTGTCGCAGTGATGCGAGGGTGGCTTCGCACCCCGCTCGGCCTGCTGTACCGCCGCGCGATGCGACGGCAGTGGTTGGTGCTGTCCTGCTTGCTAGCCCGGGCTGGGCTTGGCGGGTGGTCAGTGCAGCGGGCGATGGTGCCGACACCCTGCGCGGGCCCGTACGAGCGCCACAGGGCGAACGGGCCACCGCGAGCTCGGAGGGCGTCGGGCGAGGGGTCTGGCGCAGGACGTCCTGTCGCGATACCCACCGTGCCCTGGTCCGGCCCACCCAGCCAGCCGGGTCGTTCCACTCGCCGACGTGCTGTGCCACCGCTTCGAGGAGTTCCTGCTCGCATGGGCTCCCGGTGGGCGCGGGAAAACAGATGGCGCACGATCGCCTCCCTCGCACTGACGGCGAGCATGGTGCCGTGCTCCGCCGCGGCGACGGCCCGCAGCCGTTCGACGGTGTCGCTGATCTCCGGCCTGGTGCCCGGGACCGGGCGCCGACGGCGCCGTTGATCCGTGACAGTGTCCCTGGCCGGCACCCTCGTGGCACCCAATAGGATCCCTGCGATCGGATTGATGGACCAACGGGGGGAGCCGTAGTGATCACATGGAAACGGGCACGAGGGTGGAGCGCAATGGGGGCTGCCGCTCTCCTCACGATGGGCGCGACCGGCTGTTCTTCCGGAAGCGGGTCCGGGGCGTCTGCGGGGTCTTCCATCTCCGGCACCTCGGGCAGCACCACGGCCAGCGCGACACCGTCGTTCACCGAAGCGCAGGCCCAGCAGGTCTTCGAGCGGTACGTCAAAGAGAGGCAGTCGGCCACCGAGAAGGGCGATGCCGAGGCACTCGCTCGCGTGGAGGATGGGCAGCTACTCAAGGAGAACCGGGCCACAGCACAGCTGCATCAGGCCAAGGGAACAAAGAACGAACCCATCCATCCGGTCCGCCCGGTGTACCTGATCCCGCAGACAGGCTCCGGAGAGCCGCAGAGCTTCGCCGTCCTGAACAAGACGGAGGGGCAGGAAACGGACCGCAGTTCCACCCTGACCTTCTTCACCCGCGACCGGGCGGGCGGGGAGTGGAAGGCGGTCGTGGCCACCTGGGTGGTGACCGAGGCACCGCCGACGACGGCTCCGACCGATCCCGCCTCCTCGACACCGGCGCCGGGCCAACGCTTCGTGCGGCCGAAGGTAATGCCGGATCTGGCCCGCGGAACATCCGGAGGCGTGGAGCTGTCGCCGACAGCGGAGACGGACACCGGCGTGTGCGGGCGCTACGCCCAGTACCTGAGCTTCACCGTACCGGGCGGGAAACCGGAGAGCGCCGACTTCGAACGAGGCGATTTCACCAACGGCCTGGTGGACTACTTCAACGGATGGGACCAGAAGGTGCTCGAGCGCAGCCTCTCGTTCCGTTCGCTGTCGAACGCGCTGCCGACGTTCAGGCTGAAGGATGGCGGCTCCCTCGTCACCTGCACACTGGAGGGCACGTACCGGGATCGGGGCCGGACGCCGGCCAACTGGATCGCGCCCGGTGACGACACCGACGCGCTGCTGGGACGGGGCCGCAAGTGGTCCAGCATCGAGGAGGTGTGGTCTGTGGAGGCCGTCGTGGCAGTGCCGCAAGGGGGCCGCCCCGCAACGGTGCTCTCCTCGGAGGCGTACGGAGCGACGAAGCTGTCGGTGACGGGTGTGGAGTGGAAGTAGCGGGACCAAATCGAGGGGCGCGGCCTCAGCGGCTGGGCGGCCGCGCCAGCCCGCCGAGGTGCCAGGCCGAAAGCCCGCATCGGGGGTTCAGGCCCTCGGCGTAGGTGAGGTTGTTCGACCGCACCTGGCCATGGTTCCCACTGGTTCATGGGAGCGGTCAGGCCCGGTCATGCGTCTCTGGAGCATGGCGGTGGGCGGGCCAGGGGAGCAGGCCGCGCAGCCTGGCCAGCAGGGTGCCGGCGCTCTCGGGGTCTGCCGCGGCGTTCGGCTTCGTCGTCCATGGGGAGGGTGAAAGGAGGAGCCACTCCTCCCAGGCCTGCGGTCCGGCCAGTGCTCCGGTGGGGATGCCGAGGCGGGCGAGGGCGCCGGGGTAGGCGCGGTCGTAGGCGATGTTGTAGGCGGTGGCAAGTGCGGGCCTGGTGAGCATCCATGGGGCGGGGCAGTGGTCGATGCGCAGGGTGGCGATGGTGGTCTGGCGGTGGACGGTGCCGTGGAGCAGTCCGCGGTAGATGAGTCCCTGCCAGTGCGCGGCGGATTCGATGGGGCCGGTGATCTGGCGGGGCGGGATCAGGGCGGTCTGCCTTGCGAACAGCCAGGGCAGGCCGAGGATCCGGAAGAGGTGGGTGCGGTGTGCTCCTCCGCTGCCCAGGGTGTAGACGGGCCCTTCCGGGCCGTTGATCGTCTCGAGTTCGACCGGGCCCTCGTTGTCGAGGAGGTGGTGGCGCAGGAAGGCCTCGAGGTTGTCGTGCGGCTCGGCGAGGAGTTCTGCGGCAGCGCGGGGGATCCACGAGGAGCCGCGGCCGTAGCCCGAGCGTGAGATCTTGCCCCAGATCGGGTCGCCGGCGTTGACGATCGCTTCGGTGCGGACCCAGCCGCAGCTGGCGGACAGGCACCAGGTCTTCTCGGCGTCGTCCAGGGAGAGTTCGGGGACCTGGCGCGCGGTTTGCCGGAGCTGTTGGGTGGCCTCTTCGACCTGGTCGGCGACGCTCTTGCTGTTCCAGTGGTTGCGCAGGGTGGCGATCGCCTCGGTGAGGTCGGTGATCCGTGCCGGTGCCTCGAAGGCGTCGTCGAGCTCCGCGGTGTCGGGGAAGGGGAAGCGCGGCTTGGTCACGGCGGTTGTCCGGGCGGTGGCGCCGTGTAGGTCAACGAGTGGCTGCTGCACGGTGCCGGGTTCCCAGGGGGCGACGAGTTCGGTCACCGCCTGGGGAGTGGCAGTCCAGCCCACGGCGGCGGTTCCGTCCTCGGTGGTGGCGTGCACGGTGCCGTCGTCCTGGCGGTGCGCGGTCCAGGTTCGGCCTGGGGATGGGCGGGCTGCGGCGCGGCGGGCCATGTCGTCGGCCAGGACGAGTGCTTGGTCCTCCGGGGTGCGGTCTGGGGGCGTGGCCCCCAGGGCTTCCGCGAACGCGATCATGATGCGTTCGGGGTCCCAGCCGTCGTTGTCCTCTTGGACGGGAGTGCTCATGGGCAGGCCCTTCTGCGTGGAGAGGGTCAGTTCCGGTTCGGGCTGGCCGACTGCGCCGTAGGCGTGCTGCGGGTGCGGTCCTGGCGTCGGGATCGGCCGCGTCCTCGGGCGCGTGCGTCTGCTCTTTGAAGCGGCTGGCTCGCGACGGGCGGGGAGCGGGCGGACCGCGGGTGCGAGCGGTTGGCCGACGCGGGGCTTGGTGGTCAGGTCCGGATGGTGATGTGGACGCTGTGCTCCGGGGGGTCCTCGGGGTGGCAGAGGGTCCAAGCGATTCCGCCGGGAGCGGCAACCAGGTAGGGCTGGCGCAGGTCGCCGCAGATCCAGAGGGTGCCGACGCCATCGGTCATGGCGTCCCAGAGTGCGGTGGGGAGGTCGGCTTTTCCCGATCGGACGACGGCTCCGTTCCGCGCGAGGAGATCCACCCGGCACACCGTGGCGCCGGCCCTGGTGCGGGCCCGGAGTTTGTGAACGCTGGCCGGCCAGACTTGCCAGGGGCGGGTGGCGAGGAGTCGCCGCTCGTACTTAAGGCGGGTGTGCTGCTGCCAGATGCCGCCGACGAGGACCACCAGGAAGCCGCCGGTGAAGAGGGCGATTGCGGCGAGCGGGTCGACCCACCGGCCGATGAGGACAAGCAAGCCGGTCACCCCGGCCAGCGCCGCGGCGGCATGGAGCTGACGTCGATCAGGGGCTCGCTCGGCTCGCATCCGGAAGGCCTTCGCGGTGGCGGGGGTCTCCAAGGCGGTCCCGACCAGCACCCTGTGTCCCAGCCGCTCAGCTTCCACTGGTGATCCTCTCCGTGGGCCGGTTCCGCGCGATGCCTGCTGCGGGAAAGTCTTCCAGCCCCTGTGCTCGGACGGGGTCGGTTCTTGGAGGTCGGCGAATCCGGCAGCAGGCCGGACTTGTGCGTACCTCGCGGGCGAGTACGTGGCGGGGGCTCGCATCCGGAAGGCCTTCGCGCGCCAGGATCGCTGGTCGCGGAGCCCGGCGAGCCGGGTGTGGGCGGCACGGTGCTGTTCAGCTTGGTCCTTCCGCGCGGGTGCCCGCTTCAAGTCCGAGGTCGAAGAAAGCGCGGGCGAGCCGGCTGATCTCCCGGCCGACGTGGAGGCTATGCCGGCCGACCGGGTACCAGGTGCCGCAGCCGCACTGTTCCTCGTGCGCCCCCTCGGCGGCCTGCCGGATGTGGCCGACGGGGAAGTGGGAGGAGGCCAGGCTCGCGGCGCGCTGGTCGAAGTCTGCGGAGACGGTCGGCGTCGGGGCGTGCACCGCCTCCACGTAGTGGAGGGTGATCCACTCGCCGTTGTCGGGCGCGCCGGGGTCGTCGTCGGGGACCCACTCCTGGGTGTGCCGGGCGGTGGGCGCGGTGCGGTAGCGGAGCGACACCCCGGTGTGCGGGTTCACGCCCTGGTGCCAGCGGCCGCCGTGGCCGACTGGCAGCATGCACGTGGCGGTCAAGTCGTAGTGGGGGTGACCGCAGTCTCCGGCATCCCGGTTGGTGTCCGGCACGGTTTCTCCTCAGAGTCGATGTCGGGTCAGCGGCCGGAGCGCAGGCGAGCACGGGCCTGGTTCGCATCTTCGGCGTTCGGGCCCTTCTCCGGCGTGGGAGTGGACCGTTGGGAGATCCGCTCGCGGATGCGCACCACGGTGGCCAAACGCTGGTCGAGCACGTACCGCGCGGTCCTGGACGCCGCAGCAGCAGCCTCCCGTTCGGCAGCCTCGCGGGCGTCTTGCAGGGACTCGTACCGGTGCCGCGAGCGCAGCACGGTCTCACGGATCCGGTCGGCCTCTTCGACGACGACCGGGGACGCCGCGAGCCGTTGAAGGGCGCGGGCGCGGTACTCGCCCAGGGCGTGCTGCACGGCCAGGAGTTCGCTGGCAGCGGCGATCTGCTCGTCGGCGGCCCCGTGGCGAGCCGTCCGCCGTGCCTCGCGCAGCTCGCTACGGGTCTCCTCCCAGACCTCACGGACGCTCTCGTACCGACGCAGGTCAGCCCGCGCGGCCAGCTCCACGTTGATGCACTGGCTGATGGCCTCTGCCAGGTTCCGGCCCCGCCGGCAGCTCTCGCACAGCCCGGCCGCCCCAGCGGTTCCGCAGTCGGCACACGGCAGTGCCTGCCGGGTTGCCTCGGCAGCCGCCGCCTCCGCCAGCCGCCTGGGCCGGTCAGCCTCCGCCCGAGCACGGGCCTGCTCCTCCTGCTCCAGAGCCGTGGCCCGACGGGCCTGCTCCAGCACAGTGTGCTCGCGCAGCCGCTGCTCCAGCACCGCGCGGCGCTGCGCCACCGACGCCGAGGGCATCTCCTCGGCGAGCTGGACCGCCAGGCGTTGGCGCAGCGCGCGGGCGTCGACCGCACGGACCTCGCAGGCCTGGCAGCCAGCGCCCGTGTCCAGGCGCACTCCTCCGTCGCACCAGGGCTGCCCGCAGCGCTGGCCACGACGGGGCAGGCCCCGTCGCAGCAGCCAGCCAACCGGGTTGGTGACCCGTGCGGGGCCACCGTGCTCGGCGAGACGCCACTCGAGGCGCTCGGCCAGGACGTTCTGCGCCCCGGCCTGGCCGGTCCACGCTGCGATCCGGTTGAGTTCGTCCCGCACCTCCGCGGCAACAAGGCCTCGGGCGTAGTCGTGGGTGATGCGACGCCACAGGTCGATCGCCGGGGCGAGCGCCAGGTCGAGGCCCTCCGGCAACCGCTGGAACGCGATGGGCGTGCCCTCGGAAGCCCGCTTGCGAGGGCTCGGGGTGGTGCTGGGACGGGAGGTTCGCTGTTCCCCGCGCAGCGGGCGGCGGGACCCCGACGGGGGGACGGAAGGACGCCACCGGAGGCCTCGCGCGCGCGTGTCGCGCGTTACCGACGTAGCCGCTTCGCGGGAACAGCCACCATCTACGGTCAGCGGCATGTTCACAGGATCTTGATCAAGGGAGCCTGTTTGTGTACCGCAAACGGGGGTGGGCGCAGTGATCGAATCGGGGGAGGGCGCTGTCACCGAAACGGGAGGGGTCAAGACCGGTTCCGAGAGCAGATCGAGCTGTCCCGGGCACAGCCACTCGGCCAGGTCGTCCTCGGCGCCGTCATCCGCCGGCGGGCGCCGGACCTGTCGGGGAAGGGGGAAATCGAGCGGCAGTTGGGTCGCAACGCCAGCCACCGGAGCCGGGTGCACCACGTAGATGTAGGCACCGCGGTCCTCACCGACCCGGGAGACCCAGCCCCCGGCCAGCAGGTCCCCCACCGCCGCCCGGGCGGTGTCCTCCTTCATCGAGCAGCCCCGAGCGATCCGGGCCACCGACGTCGCTTCGCCAAGGTGCTGACGCACCGACAGGAAGCAGTACGCCTTGAACCTGCTGCCGGCGAGGTGATCCCGCGCCTGCGAGGACACGCACACCGCCAATGCGTCGTCAGCGATCGGCGTTACCGTGCGGCTCATCGTGCCCGTGCGCGGGTTGAACTCCGAGCTCACGATGCCGGCCGCCTCCGCACGGGCCACCAGCCGGTTGACCGAGCCCCTGGACAAGCCCAGCTGGTCGGCGATCGTCTGGTCCGCGGCGAAGCACGCCCCGGACAGGTAGCCGTAGTCGGCGATCACGGTCACGACCCGCAGCAGCTCCGCGGTCATGGTCCGGATCGCCAGCGCCGCAGCCGGGAACCGGGTGACGAGTGGCCGGCCACTCGGACCGACGGGGGCACCCTCGGTGCCGGAGGCATGCCGCTGCCCCGGAAGCGTCACGGCAGCATCGGGCGCCGGCACAGTCAGCGTCGTCACTGGACCTGCCCGAAGGCGCTGATCCCGTGACCGACCGGGGTGGTGTAGGCGTCGACGAATCGACGGGAGTCCGAAAACAGGCGGTTTTGTCGGCGCACAGGCACGCCGGAGTGGATTTGGGCAGCACGATGCTGCATCATGGCCTTGCCTTTCTGACCAGTGCAGGAGGGAACGCGAAAGCCCCTCGCTGGGCTGGAGCGGTTCCTGGGAAAGAACCGAATGAAGTAGCGAGGTAGACAGGCCCCTGCCAGGGCGGTCTCCTCACCGTGACGATCTGGGCGCACCGGCCTGCCAGCTGGTGACACCCGGGCGGCGCTACCCGCACAGCCCTCCCTGCCAGGAGGAGCATGAGCGAGCAGGGCGCCGCCCCCGAGGGCCTAGGTCATCCCCACCCCCATCGCCGAAGCAACTGCGCAGCGCGGCTGCGGCGACAGCCCGTTCCTTGAGATTCGGAACGAGGCGACTCCCAGGCGGACAGTCCCTCGGACGTCACGCTCATGGGTGAACCCTCCAAGGCAGCTGTGCTGACCTACAAGGGAAGACTGGGACCGGAGCGGCCAACGGG
Organism: Kitasatospora sp. NPDC059088; assembly: GCF_042738155.1. Classification (NCBI taxonomy): domain Bacteria; kingdom Bacillati; phylum Actinomycetota; class Actinomycetes; order Kitasatosporales; family Streptomycetaceae; genus Kitasatospora; species Kitasatospora sp. NPDC059088. The sequence goes on from NZ_JBHYGR010000024.1 coordinate 68,380, forward strand.
CCGGAAACGGCGAGGCGCCGTACGACATCGGCCGGATGCTGTTGCACCCTTGGGGCCCACTCCAGGTACGCTGATTCACAGCGCTACACCTCCTCCTAGTTAGGTGTTGTCGCTACTGAGTCACCGGAAGCCGCCTCCTACAACGGCTCCTGACTCCTGGCCCCGGGGCCGGCACGACTGGTGGGCTTCCAACCCACATTCACGTCGGCCGTCACGGGGCCTATTCTTTTAGCCCGCCGTCACCGCCCTCGGGGATTCCACCCCCCGATCGCAGTTACGGTCAGCACCTGATCCTAAACCCACGGCGCCCCTCCAACGCCACGGCATTGCCTCAGGTTCCCCCGTGTCTTGCTGTGCCTCAGACGGCGTCCAGCGCGCCGTAGTAGTGGGCCAGCGCGGCCTCGGCGCCGGATGCACCGGCGATCTGGACACGCTGGTTCCTTCGCGATCGAAGGTCGCCAGCTGTCGTGATCCGATGGCGCTGCTCGGCTGGAGGGCAGTACCCGTCGGCTGCAGCAAAGAGACCGGGAAGACTTGCAGCAACGGAACCGACGTTCATAACCACAGTATCGGCGCCCTGATCCGCAGCGTCACCGTTGACCGTGGTGTACGCGACCTCGAAGGGGCCGGTCCCACGGACCGTGACCCGGTCAATTGGCACGAGGAGAACACGCTCGTCCTCGCGGACCTCATCGGCCTTGTAGGCATCCGTCTTCGGGTGAAGGACCGTCAGAGTCCCGCCAAAGTGGGGATGCGTGCGCAGCCAGGTCCCCAACGGGCGGTCAGCCCCTAGCACGACGGTCCTGCCGTCGAGGTCCTCCGACGTGATGCTCCAGATCGGCGGGAGGTCCTCGTTCGCGTCGAGCCAAGGGACGTCGCTTGCCTGTGCAGAGCGGACGCCGGTTGCCACGACCAGGTAGTCACCTGTGAGAACGCGGCCGTCCGCGAGGGCCACCGAGGCGTGATCTTCACTGGCGTCGACCGCTACCGCTTCTCCCTGCACTAGCCTGCACCGGTCCCCAAGGCGGTTCAGATGCCTGATCAGGGACTCGGCGTAGGAGGGCCCGTCGGTCCAGTCGCCCGGCATGTTCGTGAGGTTACCGATTCGCCAGAGTGACCCACCTGGCCGTTCTGATCGGTCGACCACGATGGAGGTCATGCCGAGGCCGGCCGCCTGGATGGCGGCGGAGCAGCCGGCCGGGCCAGCCCCGACGATGAGCAGTTGGGAGTCGGTCATGAGTGGGTACCGTCCTTCCGGAGCCAGTGGTGGACATCGGCGCTGCTCACCAAACGCCCACCGAGATTGCGAGCGGCGAGCTTGAGGGCGATGTCGTGGTACTCGGGGCCGCCCGAGGATGCGCAGGCGTCCGTCACCAACCATGGCGTGATCGAGCGGTGGTAGGCCCCGACCGCCGTGTCGTGGACGCAGCTGTCGGTGTCGATCCCGCAGATCACGATGTCCGTCCAGCCGCGCGTGCGGAAGGCTGCGAGCGCACCGTCGACCTGGAAGAGGTCCGAGGTGGACTTACTGAAACGGGCAGTGGCGCTCTGGGCGAGCGGGACCAGCTCGGGCACCAGCGCCTGCTCGGCGTCGGTGCGCAGCTTTGTCCAGTTGCTGATCGTCTCGTAGGGGCTGCCGGGCGGGTTCGTGAAGGTGGCCACCACCGAGTCCCTGCCTGCGGCCTGCCACGCGGCGAGCAGCTCGGTGATGACCGGGACGACGTGGTTGCTCGACGCGTTGGCGAACCCGACCTGGAGATCCACAACCACCAGAACCGCGGAGGCCGGGGACGGCGCTTCCCACCTGCTCATGCCTCAACCTCTTTCATGGCCGCCCAGACGTCCTTCAGTCGTTGCGGCAGATCGCTGGTGCCTACGACGGCGGCACGCATCGCTCGGTGCTGGGCTGTCTCGGTCGACCGGGCGGAGGTCAGGCGGGAGTGGACAGCTCGCAGGAAGCGCCAGCCGAACTCCTGTGGCATGTGGGGGTCCTGGCCGTTCTCCACGGTTCGATGCAGGTGGAGCGACAGCGCCCACAGGGCCTGGACATCCAGTTCCATGGAGACGACGGCGTCAATGGGCAGGGCCTTCTCGTCGGGCTGGGGGAAGTACGCGACTCCCGACCAGCCGGCGACGCCGCGGGACGCTCCCCCGTGGAAGGAGATCGCCGCGGGGTCTCGCCAGCCCTGGCTGAACCGCTGTTCCTCGACTCCGAGCGCGACAGGGTTTGTCTCGTCGCTCCGGTCGACCAGGATGGACGGGGTCGCCAGCAGGTGAAGGCCAGTTTCGAGTTCGGCCTCGGTCCAGCCGTGCTGGCGGAGCTCGTACACCGACAGGACGTACTCCGGCTCCGGCGCCTGGATGGAGAGGCCGAGCCTCGTTGCCAGGTCGAGTACGGCCTTCTGCGCCCAGTTGCGGTTTTCCGGGTAGGACCGGTACCGCCAGATCGCGAGTTCTGTCACAGAGGCCGGTAGTAGGTCCTGCCTGATGTGGAGGACGCCGATCCCAAACCGGTAGACGTGCAGCCGGGCTCGACGGTCACCGGGGTCAGCGAGCGGATGAGCTCGCTGTTCCATAGCCGCCGGACCGACCGGGCAGCCGTGGCCGGTTCCGAAGAGGCCATCGGCCGCAGCACCGAGCGGCACTGGGATGAACTGGTGTGAGACCAAGGACAGTTGCTGTCCCGGTGCCCTCCGTGTCGTAGCCGGGGACTCCGGCGGTGGTTCGGAGACCCTCTGAAGGAGCATCTCGAAGGTGTTGCGATCAGTGGGTGACAGGAGGGCGACGGCGCTGTCGAGGAGTTGCGCTGTGAGCTTGTTGCACACGACAAGTTCTCCCTTCCTGCGCCAGGTGACGACGGTGGTCCGCGAGACGTCAAGGTGCTCGGCGTAGTCGCGATCAGCCATCCTCAGCACCTGCTGAAGAGCGGATGCTTCTTGCCCCGTCCATCGTTCGACGCGGATGCCCACGATTCCACTCCCTCCCCGACTTGTGCGGCTGCACTTGCCATGACTGGTCCACAACTGGTCCAGGACTGGTCCGCCACTGGTCCAGGAACGGCTGCAATCCCTGGCTGACGCTCACCATGCTTGATCCGCTGCGCAGAAGCCAGAGGTCAGGGAAGGGGAGCCATGAACAGCCATTCAGACGCCGGCGGCGACGGGTACTCGCGTCTCTTGCAGGCCAGCTGTACCCAGTCCCTCGTAGACGATCTCCGTGCCGAGGGCCGGCGCCACAATCCGGCGCAGCTCCGTGGGCTCCCCGGAGGCGGCGAGCAGGATGCGCTCGATCTCCAGCACGTCGCCTTGCTGAATGTTGAGAGCCGCGGCCTCCTCGGCTGTCGCGCGGCGACAGCGGATGCGCTCGCTGGCGGCGCCGACCAGGCCAGCGTCAATGAGCGCCGCGAGCCCGCTCTTGCCGTGCTCGTCTCGGCCACTGCTGGTCTGCAAGCCAGCCTCGTGGGCGACAGCGTCCGGGTACCAGGCGTGCTCGACAGCCAGCACGCGGTCTTCGGCGGCCGTCCGAAACTCGTGGCTGACGACGTTCGGATTGGCTTCGGGCAGGCGGAGTCGGTCCGCGATGTCCTCTCCCGCTCTTCCGAAGGCAGCATGCGTCAGGCGGGTTTGGAGTCCTGGCCCGCCGTCAGTTTGTACCGGGGTCCAGAGCCCGAGGCCTTGGGTCGAAGGAGAGGCGAACCTCACCAGGCGGAGGCGGAAGGTGCGCTGAGGAAGGACTACGAACCCCTTGCCCGGCACGCCCTTGGCCAGGCCGTCCTCTACGAGTTGGGCGTAGGCCCTGGTGACCGTGCTCCGAGAACCGCGGCCAGCATTGACCAGCTCCTGGACGTACGGGAGGACCTCGCCAGGATTGCGCGAGGCGCATTCCTGGACCAGCTCCACGTAGAGCTCCTCCCACTTGTGCGCCACCTGGAGCCTCCATTCGATTCTCGCTGTGCGTGGTCACGTGCACGCCCGTGCGTAGTAGTGAACCACATCGCCAGAAATACCGGTATTGGAGCGACAGGCGCAAGCAATACCGGTATTGCCTTGACGGGAGGCCTGACGCCGTGTCATCGTTATCACGTCGCCAGCCGAGCGGAGTCGCACCCCGAACGGCTGCAACGCACGCCAGTCCCAGCCCAGTTGGCTCCGGATCGCACTCCGGAAACAGCACTGGCGGGCTCCGAGATCGCACTCTCGAAGCCCGCCAGCTGGGGCACACCACACATCCACCTCAATTGCCGTGAGGGAGAGTGATCTGCCGTGACCGCAATCTTGCCGGATCACAGCACGCAGGAGTACATCGGGTCCCCCGATGCAACTCCTCAGGCCGGCGGCGAGCTGCCGCAGGACGACCAGAACAACCCGGTCGACGACCTGATCGACGCCATCGCCGCGTTCAGCGAGGTCGGTGGCAAGCTGGCCATCGAACTCAACCGCGCGCTCTCGCTGCTCGACACCGAGGCCGTCGCCAACAGCTTCCCCACCAATGACGTGCTGGTCTCGGGTGACGTCGTGACGGTGAAGGGCACGGCCGGCCTGGCCACCATCGAGCTGACCGCCATCGCGGCCGCCGACTTGAAGCGGGCGGTCGAAGACCCCGACGCCATGGGCGACTCCCCCGACGAGCAGGCCTGGCAGGCGTGGCTGGGGAGCCGGGTCGAGAGCTGGCGCCCGCTCCAGGCGGACATCGCCGACTGCCGCGAGCGGGCTGCTCGGCTCGCTGCGAAGTCGAGGGGCGGCATCTGATGCGCCTGGTCGAGCACCTCTGCCGGAGCTTCGCCGGCGGCGATCGCAAGGTTCAGTCCGACGACTCGAAGTCGGAGGACGCCCAATGAGCACCGCCCAGGACGAGCAGAGGCGGCAGGCCAACGAGTTCCTCCGCTGGGCCTTGGAGGCCCGGACGCCGAAGACGCCGAAGACGCAGGAGCCCCAGGAGCCTCGCGGGGCGATCTCGGGCGACGGTTCGGTCAGCCCGTCCGGCGAGTAGCCAGCCCCCTTTCGCAGTTCGAATCCCGATTGTTCGGGCATCCCGCCGCCTATCCCTCGGAACCGCTCTGGCATGGCCATGTCATCCGGAGCGGCGCCGGGGGTGGTGCGGCGGGCCCCGCCAGGGCCCACCCCCAGTACGTCCGGCACCCGGAAGTCGCCATCTCGGCGGCCAGGGAAGTGCTCGGTCCTTCACAACTCCACAGAGCCATCGAATTGCCCCGGGGCCGCATGCGTGAAGCCGCCGGGTGCTCCAACCGACTTGTGACGCAAGAACTTTCGGCTCGGGGACGCCTCCCCGTCACCCAGGCGCGCCCGCTCCGGCACCCAGCCGGACGGCGAACGGCGTACACCTCGCCGAGGTGTACGCCGTCACGCACCCACCCGACTACGTACAGCGCCACCAGGTCGCCGCCAGCACTCCATGCCGGCGGCGACCCTGCACCCTTCCGAGGGCTGCCCTGGCCTTCTGGACCGGCTCGCCCCCGCGGCGCCGCCGTCGCCAGAAGGTCATGGGAGACCCCGGACCCGCGGTCCCCTCCGCCTCACCCCGGAGGTCGTCATGACCCGAAAGACCCTCAACACCCGGCTCAACACCGCCGCCATGACCGCGTACGCGCTGGTCGGCCTCGGCGCGGGCATCGTCACCGAACTGCTGGACGCGCTGTGGCTGCGACGGCTCGGCGACATCACCGACCGACTTCACGCCTGGTCTCTCCGTCGCGCCGAGCGGCACCGCCTGATCAACGACTACGCCCACGGCGTCCTGGTCGTTCCCGGCCCGGACGGCGTCTACCTGCCCCACGGCAACACCTGCGATGTCCTTCCATGGACGCCGCTCGACCAGGCCCGAACGGGCCACCTGGCCGGCATCTGCTGCCCGGCCGACACCCCGCTGGAAGCCTGCCCCGCAGTGCAGGAAGCCGCCATCGCCGACGACCCCAAGGTCCTTGAGGCGATCGAGGCCGACCTGCTGAGCCGCTTCAAGGACCTGGACGCCCAGCTCGGCGGTCCCGTTGTCCGGCCCGGCGACGCCGGGGGCCCCAGCACCGGGTGAACCGGAAGCCCCGAAGCGGGCCCCACCTGGCCAGCCACCGGCCAGCCAAAGGAGTCCGGGCTACGGCGCAGCGGCGACGTTCGCGCAGCCGTCATCGCGCACGCGGGCCCTGACCCAACCGATGTTCAGCCTGTCCCGGTCGTCGGGACGGGCTCCGACCTGCACTGAGGAGCTGATGACCATGGACTGGCGCCACCGCGCTGTCTGCCGCGAAGAGGACCCGGAGCTGTTCTTCCCGATCGGGAACACCGGCCCGGCGCTTCTTCAGATCGAAGAGGCCAAGGCCTGCTGCCGTCGATGCCCGGTGATGGAGATGTGCCTCCAGTGGGCGCTGGAGACCGGGCAGGACGCCGGTGTCTGGGGCGGGATGAGCGAGGACGAGCGGCGCGCGATGAAGCGCCGGGCTGCCCGCAACCGGGCCCGCCGCTGATGGCAGCGCTCCCGTTCAACAGGACCGCCGAGGCGATCGAGCGCGGCCGGGCCGCCGCCGACCACTTCGGGCTGCACCAACCCGACTGGGCTGCGGTGCGGTCCGCCGTGGAGCAGCCGGGTCTGCGCTCGAGGTCGCTGGCCGCCGCGCTGCGGTTGCTGGCGGCGGCCCGGGAGCTCGACGACCCGGGCTTCGCCCGGATCCACGAGCGCCTGCGGACGGCGTTCCGTGCGGAGGCCCGGCTGGTCCGGTGGGTCCGCTGGTACGCCGTCGCGGTGCTGCGTCACGGGCACTCGGGCGTGTCCTCGAACACCGAGCTGCACCGCTATCTGGTCCGTCTGGAGCGCTACGGCTTGCTTCTGCTCACCGACCGGCGGCCCGAGGGGGTCGCCGGGTTCGCGCGGCTGAGTTTGGGCCTGATCCACCACCTGATCAGCGGGACGGATCTGCCCCGCTGATGCCCGCTCTGCAACGGGCCCGGCCGAGCATCCGGCCCCCGCCGCTCGGCCGCCGCCCTCCACCGCTTCCCAGCTTCGGCCCGACTCGGGCCACCGACTCAGGAGAACCATGTCCACCCCCGCTCTGCTTGCCCAGTCCGACCCCGGTTTGCTGTCCGTCCTCCACGGACTGCTGCCGTCGCCCAACTGGCTGGCCGCGCACGTCGACGTGCTGGCCGGCTCCGCCGTCGCCGCGGCCACGGCGATCCTGCTGGTGGTGCGGTGGCGCCAGGCCGAGAAGGCCTACCTGGAGGAACTGGAGCTCACCGAGGAGGAGATCGCCCAGCGCAGACTCCGCTCCGACACCCGAGGTCGCCGCCGGGAGGACATCTGGACGGTCCTGGTGGCCTCCGCCGCCGCCGGTCTCTCCTCGACCGGGCTGCGGAAGATGGGCCGGGATCTGATCGGCTTGCCCAGCCCGTGGGACTGGATGCCGTTCGTGGCGTTGGACGTCGCGGCGTACGTGTGCGGGATGCGGGCTCGGCGCCGCTCGCGCAACGGCCAGTCGCCGGGCATCAGCGGCGCGCTGGTGTGGGTGTTCGCGCTGATCTCCTCCGCGTTCAGTGCCAGCGAGGGCGCGCACCTGAGGGAGAGCATCGCCAGGGCGCCCTGGCCGATCATCGCGGCGGTGCTTTTCGAGCTCGGTTCGCTTGAGGAGCGAACGGCCGCCCGCGAGTTGGCCAGGCGTGCCGGGGACTGGCTGGACCGCCGGATCAGGCTGGTGCGGATGCTCCACCCCGTCGAGTGGGTGAAGGTGGCGCTTGCGTTGGCCGCCGACGAGAACATGTCCCAGGCCGACGCCACCCGCAGGGTCCGCATCCAGACCGCCGCCGACCGGCTCTACCGGGTCCGGCAACTGGACGGGCAGAACGAGGACGGCAAGAAGCCCGGGTGGTTCTCCGCGCGCTGGCGTGAACGGGCCGTCCGGCGCGCGCAGGCCGCCCAGGCGCGGCTCAGCTTGCCGGACCAGGTCTACGTCCTGGCCGGCCTTGAGCGCCTGGTGCGGACCCCGGAGACCGCCACCGTCGACTTCGCCAAGCGCAAGGAGGTCGAAGCGGCCCAGCGCAGCTTCCTCACCGTCACCGACCCGGCGGGTACCGCCGACCTGGTACCCACCCTGTACCCGGGTACGGGCCTGTACTCGGGAACGCAGGACCGTACCCAGCCCGGTGTACCCGGCACCCCTGCGGATACGGCCTCCGAGTCCAGCCCCGTACTCGCCTCGCACCCGGGTACAGCGACGACGGGTACAGGTACATCGGACCCGTACCCGGGTACGGGCCAGCCGGGTACGGCCCTGTACCCGGGTACCGCAACGGCGGGTACGGGTACACCGGCCCGTACCTGGGCGCCCGGCGACCCGTACTCGGGTACGGGCGGAACGGGTACGACAGACCAGGCCGACGCGCACCCGGGTACGGCAACAGCGGCTACCTCCACGGGCCCTGACGCCGTACCCGGCGAGAATCCGCAGGTCAGCCCGAGTACATCCGCCCCGGAAGCGGGTACGCACGACGGAGCGGGTACGCACGCGGGTACCGCGCACCGCGGCCCGTTCGAGCCGGACAGCGTGTACGAGTACGGGAACAACACCTCCGGTACCAGCACGGGTACGGACACCGACGCGACCCCGCACGGCGCAGGTACGGACACCGGCCCCCACGAGGAGCCCGCGGGTACCGGCGGCAGCGCCCTGGACGACGAGGCGATGGCCGCCAAGCTCCTGCCGTACTTCGACGAGGACGGCGCGCTCAGCCTCGGCATCCGCGACGTCAAGAACATGTTCCGCGTCGGCCAGCCGCGTGCCCAGCGGGTCATCGACCTGGCCGCGGCGAAGCTGCGGACCCCTGCGGCCGGGCGGGACGCCCAGTCCGAGGACCAGGCTGCGACGACGATCCCTTCCTCTGGCCCGGACGTCGCCGCGGCGCAGCCCATGCCCGCCGAGCGGCGGGAATTCGCTGATGCTGCGGCTTGACTGCTCCGGCCCTCGTCCGCAGGGCGGCCGCTTCGCGTGGCCGTTCTGCTCGCTCTCCTGGGACGTCGTCCCCGTGCCCCGCCTACGCGGCAACTGACCACGGGAAACCGCCGGGGCCCGGCCACTGGGGCCGGGCCCGCTCGGCGCAGCCGGCGCCCGCTCAGGCCCGGCTTCACGGGCCCGAGCGCCCCCTCTTTGCCAGTCCTGACCGTTGGCCGGCACACCCCATAACGACTACAGAGAGTGAAGGTTCTGCTGTGCATGCTGTCCTCGAGTTCCTTGCCTGCGCGGGCGTGGCGGGTGGGGCAACAGGCGTGAGCCTGCTGGTGATTCCGCCGATATCGGCCCGGATCCGCGTCCGACAGGAGGCCGCCGAGGAAGCGGAACTAGCCCTGGAGACGCCCTCCGACCCGCCCCCGCTGGTTCTCCCAGAGGCCCGCCCGAAGCCCGTTCCGCTGCTCCGTTCCAGCACGAACGGCTCGGCTCGCGCCGCCTGACGGACCCATTCCGTGGTGGGGGGGGCGCCCCGCCCGGGCCCCCGCCCCACGGCCGGAACGACGGCCGGACCGGCGGGTTTCAGGCCGTAACCGTACCGACCGGTACGGTCGGTGGGCTGCGCCTGAACCCCGACCGGGGTGGGCGCCGTAGAGCGGGACGGAACGGGACGGGGGAGGAACGCCGGATGGAAGCGGACGGGCCGGAGGTGCGGGAGTACATCGCGGCCCTGGTGCAGATGGGCGCACCGGTGGTGCCGGGGCCGTCCGGGCTGGCGGTGCCGGCCTGCGGCGCGGCCGAGGTGACGGCCGTCGCCCGGCGGCTGGCGCTGGGGGTGCTGCCGGAGCGCCAGCGGCGCGCGGAACCCACCCCCGGGCTGCTGGGCCTGGCCCGGGCGCTGGTGGTGGACGAGCACCCCTCCGCACCGGGGTGGACGGTGGCCGAGCGCGAACGGCTGGCCGGCTGGGTCGCGGTGCTGATCGAGCACCGGGGCGAGGACGGGGTGCAGGACCTGGTGGAGGCGCTCAACGGCGGCCCGGCGGCACCCGGCACGGACTGAGCCCGGCGCGGCCTCCCCGGCACGACGGGGCGGCACCCGGCGCCGCGCCGGGTGCCGCCCGGTCCGGGCGTTGGCGGATCGTTGGCAGGTCCTTGGCGGCGCCCGGCAGGCTGATGTCTACCGCCACGGGGGATGTCCGGCGGAAGCCCTGCCATGTGCCCTTGCCCGACCTGAGAGGTAGCGCGTGTCGAAGCAGTCCGTCGCTCCGCCCACGTCCGTCGCCCAGCCGCCCGCGGGCCCCCCTGCCGACCCCGTCGCGGTGCCGGAGCCGGCCCCGGTCCGACGGACCCTTGACCCCGACACCCTGGCCGAGATCCACCGGCTGCACGGCGGCTACCTGTTGCGCGCCCTGCTGCGCAACACCGGTGGCGACCGCGGCAAGGCCGAGGACATCCTCCAGGAGACCCTGCTGCGCGCCTGGCAGCACCCGGAGGCCCTGGCCGCCGGCCCGGAGCACAGCCGCCCCTGGCTGTTCACCGTCGCCCGCCGGATCGCGATCGACCACTACCGGATGGCCGCCGCCCGCGCCCAGGAGGCCATCGGCGAGCCGGTGGAGGACCGCCCGCTCGCCGACGACCCGTACGAGCAGGTGGTGGTCGCCCGGGACATCGCGCTGGCGCTGCGGCGGGTGCAGAAGCACCACCGCGAGGTGCTGGTCGAGCTGCACCTCAAGGACCGCTCGGTGCTGGAGGCCTCGGCGCAGCTGGGGGTGCCGCCGGGGACGGTCAAGTCCCGCAACTTCTACGCCGTCCGGGCCCTGCGGCCGGTGCTGGCGGCCGAGCACGGGTACGCGCCGGCCACCGGCTGAACCCCTGGCCCAACAACCCCCGGCTGATCCCTCCGGCCGAACCCTCGGTAGGACTCCGGGGGACGGCCGTCGGGTGAGCGCTACGCGACCGGACCGTCCACGGCGGTCCGGTCGCTGCCGGGTGCGCTGCCGGGTACGCCGCCCGGCGGCCCGCCGGGCGCGCACCCGGCCTCCGGCCCGTCCCCGGCGCGCAGGCTGAGCGAGGCCTCCAGACCGGCCGTGAACTCGCTGCGGTGCCCGGCCAGCCGGTCGTGCCGGCGGAAGCGCTCCAGCGCCGAGGCCAGCCGCTCGCGCACCTGCGGCGCGCGGCCCCGGGCCACCAGGTGGGCCGCGTAGGACTGTTCGGTGACCGCGTGGAGGTAGAGCAGGCCCGCCTCCTCGCAGGCGGCCAGCAGCCGGTGCCAGGCCAGGTCCGCGGCGTGGTCCCGGACGGTCGGCGGCAGGGCCTGCGCCTCGGTCAGCAGCGACCACAGGTGCACCTGGGTGACCGGGCGGGGCGGCAGCAGCTCCCGGGCCTCCTGGGACAGCCGCTGGGCGGCCGTCGGATCCCCGGTCGCCAGACTCACCCAGCCCTGGTGGACCAGGGCGTCGACCAGCCGCTTCCGGTCGCCCGACCGGACGGCGAGCGCGGTCGCCTCCGCCGCCAGCCGCTGCGCCCCGGCGGAGTCCCCGAGCATCGCGGTGACCAGGGCCAGCGAGGCCTGTGCCCGCACCCGCGCCGAGGCGGCGGCCGGCCCCTCGGCGGACTCGGCGGCCGCCACCGCGCGCCGGGACGCCTCGGCCGACTCGTGCCGGCGCTCCAGGGCGACCAGTGCCTGGGCTCGGCAGTTGTGCAGGAACGCCACCGCGACCGGGTCCGCGCAGCGCTCCGCCGCCGCCAGGCCGACCTCGGCGCGGGCCAGCCAGTCGGTGAAGCGGCTGGCGCCGTAGTACAGCGAACCGGTGGTCAGGGCGAGCCGCCAGGCCCGGCCGGGGTCGCTGACGGCGGCCTCGTCGATCAGCGCCCGCAGGGCGGGCTCCTCGGCGCGGAACCAGTCGAGCGCGGTGCGGATGTCCACCACGGGCGGGACGGCCTGCGGGCTCCGGGCGGGCACCCCGGCGTCCTCCTGGCCGGGGTCGAGGTAGCCGCCGCAGTGCTGCAGCGCGGCCTGGTAGTGGTCCAGCAGCCGGGCGCGGGCCTGCTCGCGGAGCTGCTCGGGCTGTTCGGCGAGCAGCTGGACGCCGAACAGCCGGACCAGCTCGGTGCGGTGGTAGCGGCCCGGGGCGGTGCCGGTGAGCAGATGCCGGGAGGCCAGCTCGCCGAGCGCCCGGTGGGCGGTGGCCGGGTCGGTGTCGAGCAGGGCGGCGGCCGCCTGGCCGTCCACCTCCGGGCCCGGGTGGACGGCCAGCAGGGCGAGCAACCGGGCTGCCGACGGCGGCAGTTGGCGGTGGCTGAGGAGCAGCTGCTGGCGCAGGCCGGTGCGCTCGTCGAGCTCCAGGGCGGCCAGCCGGCCCTCCTCGTCGGCCAGGTCGGCGACCAGCGCGGCGACCGTCCACTCCGGGTGGGCGGCCAGCCGCGCGGCGGCGATCCGCAGGGCGAGCGGCAGGCCCTCGCAGAGCCGGACGAGTGCGGTGGCGGCGGACGGTTCGGGGCGCAGCCGGTTCGGCGTCAGCAGGTGCTCCAGCAGGGCCAGGGCGTCGTCCTCGGGCAGCGCGGTCAGCCGCAGCAGGGCGGCGTCGTCGGTGGCGACCAGCTTCTCCAGGGAGCAGCGCGCGGTGACCACGGCGGCGCAGCCCGGCCCCTCGGGCAGCAGGTCGGCGAGCTGGTCGGCGTCGGCGGCGTCGTCCAGGACGACCAGCAGCCGGCGGCCCCGGGTGCGCTCGCGGTAGAGCGCCGCACGGCCGGCCCGAGTGGGCGGGAGGGCGCACTCCGGGACGCCGAGGGCGCGCAGGAAGCGGCCCAGGACGGCGCCGGGCTCGGCCGGCCCGGCCGGGTCGAGGCCGCGCAGGTCCGCGTACAGCCGGCCGTCCGGGTAGCGGTCGGCGGCCCGGTGGGCCCAGGCGGTGACCAGGGCGCTCTTGCCGGTCCCGGCGGGGCCGACCACCAGGGCCGGTCCGTCGGTGGCCCGGTCGGGGGCGCAGGCGCGGTCCAGCCAGCGGAACTCGGCGGTGCGGCCGATCAGTTCCACGCGCAGCCCGGGCAGCTGCCGGGGGACCGTCGGGAGCGGTCCGGCGGGCGGGGGAAGGGACCCGCCGGCCGCGGCCGGCACCGGGACGGCCGCCGGGGCCGCGGCCGGTACCGCGACCGGCGCCGGCCGGTCGTCCGCCAGCACCTCGGCGAACGCCGCCCGCAGCGCCGGCCCGGGCCGGATGCCCAGCTCGCGGTCCAGCCGCAGCCTGGTCCGGTGGTAGGCGCTCAGCGCCTCCGCGGGCCGTCCGGCCTGGTGCAGACAGCGCATCAGCAGCGCCACCAGCTCCTCGCGCAGCCCGTCCCGCCGGACGCTCTGCTCCAGCAGCGGCACCGCCGCCGCCCCCGCGCCCTGCCCCAGCCGCAGCGCGGACCACCGGAGCAGGGCCGCCGTCGCGGACTGCTTCAACTGCTCCGCGGTCGCGGCCCGCAGGGGGGTGTCCGGCAGGTCTGCCAGCGCCTCCCCGCGCCACAGCCACAGCGCCTCCTCCAGCAGCGCGACCGCCTCCCCGTCCGCACCCCGGTCGGCGCGGTCGGCGGCCCGCCCGGCCAGCCCCGCGAACCGCAGCGCGTCCACCTCCTCGGCCGGCCCGCTCAACAGGTAGCCGTGGGCCCGGGTGTGCAGCTCGAACGGGGTGTCGGCGAGCACCTTGCGCAGCGCCGCGACGTGCCCCTGCACCGCCGCCCGGGCGCTGGCCGGCGCCCGCTCGCCCCACAGCAGCTCGCAGAACTGGTCCATGCCGACCACCTGCCCCAGCCGCAGCGCCGACAGTGCCAGCACCGCGCGCCGCTGCGACCCCGCCAGCGTGGCGAGGCCGCCCGCCGCGAGCCGAAGCTCCACCGGCCCGAGCAGCCGAATCCGCACCCGTACCCCCACCTCGTCCCGCCCGATGATCCGACGGCGGCCCCCGGGACGGAGCAGTCGTCCTGCGCGCACCGGCCCGGTTCGTGCCCGGACGCTCGTCGCCGCGCGGGCCGCCAGGGGTACAGAGTCCCGGGAGGGGCCGGATGGTTGCCTGGGGGCGTGTCCGGGAGTCCCGCCCGCCCCGTAGCGCCCCGCGGCCGCCGGTTGCCGCGGCGGTGCCCGGGCCGGATAGCGTGCGGGCATGGACGAGCACTCCGAGAGACACGTGAACGCCCGGTACGAGCGGCTGGCCCAGCGGGTCCGCGACGAACTCGCCGCCGCCGGGCTGCCGGTGACGGCCCCCGGCCTGCACCGCGGCCTCGCCACCGGCGCCGAGGTCCGGGTCAGCACCTGGAACCAGCACTTCGGCGCGGCGGACCCGGAAGTGCTGGTCAGCTGGCACGTCAGCCCCCGTCTGCGCGGCCGGGCCGGGGAGGAGGCGCAGCAGGCCGACGGGGAGACCCCGGCGGTCCGGCAGTCGGGCGAGGCCCAGACCGCGATGGCCACCGCGATGATCGCGATCCTCACGGCGGCCGGCTACACCGCACGCGACCACGGCAACGAGTACGCGCCGTTCGACGTCCAGGTCCTCGCCGGGCCCGAGCGCCGGACCGCACCGGCCTGGGCCGACCGCGAACCGGCCCCGGGCGGGCCGGCCGACGGGCCCGGGAACTGAACCGGGCAGGGCCCGGGAACTGAACCGCTCGGGCCCGCCCCGTCGTCCCTCCCTACGGGGGCGACGGCGCGGCACCGGAGGCCGACGACCCCCGACGGGAAGGGGAGCATGGAGATCGAGCTGCTCGGGCCGATGACGGTCCGGCGGGCGGACGGCACGGTGGTCACCCCCTCGGCCCCGAAGCGGCGCGCGCTGCTGGCGGCGCTGGCCGTCCGGCTGAACCAGCCGGTGGGCGCCGAGGAACTGATCGAACTGGTCTGGGACGGCGCCGCACCGCCCACCGCCCGGGCCGCCCTCCAAGGGCACGTGGCCGCGCTGCGCCGCCGACTGGACGACCCCCGGCTGGTGCTGGGCACCCGCGGCGGCGGGTACGTCCTGGAGGGTGACGCGGACCGGGTGGACCTGGTCCGCTTCGGCGCGCTGCACGACCGGGCCGGGGTGCTGCTGCCCGGCTCCGCCGCCCGGCTCGGCGCCGACGATCCGGCCGTCCCGCTGCTGCGCGCCGCCCTCGACCTGTGGCGCGGCCCGGCGCTCGCCGACTGCGGCTCCGAGCTGCTGCGCACCCGCACCCTCCCGGCCCTCACCGACCTGCGGCTGCGCACCCTGGACCGGCTGGCCCAACGGCTGCTGCTGGCCGGCCGCGGCGGTGAACTGGTGGCCGAACTCGGCGCGGCCGCCGACGCCCACCCGGGCCGCCAGCCGCTGGCGGCCCGGCTGGTCCAGTGCCTGGAGCAGGCCGGCCGCGGCCTGGAGGCCCGGGCCCGGTACGACCACGCGCTGACCCGGCTGTCCGGCCCGCCCGGTCCGGAACTACGCATGGCCGGCGAGCAGTTGGCCCGCCACGCCCCGCCCGACCGGCGCTTCGTCGGCCGCAGCGCCGAACTCGCCGGCCTGCACGAGGCCCTGGCCGTCGCCGCCCGGACCGGCCGTCCGATCCTGGTGACCGGCCCGGCCGGAGCGGGCAAGACCGCTCTCGTCCAGCACTGGGCGGCGCAGCGCTTCCCGGACGGCGTGCTCCGCGCCGACCTGCGCGGCACCCACCCGGACGGGCCGCGCGAACCCGCGGACGTCCTGGCCGGGTTCCTCACCGACCTCGGCGTCGCCCCCGAGGCCGTCCCCGCCGGGCTGGAGGAACGCGCCGCCCGCTACCGCGCCCTGCTCGCCGACCGCCGGATCCTGATCCTGTTGGACGACGCCGCCGACCACCCGCGGCTCGCCCCGCTGCTGCCCGGCCGGCCCGCGACGGTCGGCTCCGTCCTGGGCCCGGTCGCCGTCGTCACCAGCCGCGACCGGCTGCGCGCACTGCTGCTCCACGAGGACGCCCTGGCGCTGCCGCTCGGCCCGCTCAACGCCCAGGACGCCCGCGCGCTGCTCGCCCGCGCCCTCGGCCCGGACCGCCCCGCCACCGCCCCGCGGACCGCCGCCGAACTCGACGAACTCGCCGAACGCTGCGACCGCCTGCCGCTGGCCCTGCGCCTGGCCGCCGCCCGCCTGGCCGCCCGCCCGGACTGGACCCCGGGGGACCTCGCCGCCGAACTCGCCGACGAGCAGACCGGCCTGACCGCCCTGGCCGGCGTCGGCGGCGGGCCCGACCCGAGCGGCATCATCGCCGCCCTGGACCGCACCTACCGGACCCTGCCGCCCGCCGCCGCCCGGCTGTTCACCCTGCTGGGACTGCACCCCGGCGCGGTGATCGACACCGCCACCGCCGCCGCGCTCGCCGACCTGCGGCCCGCCGCCGCCCGCACCCTGCTGACCGCGCTCGACGCCGTCCACCTGCTCGCCGAGACCGCACCCGGCCACTACGCCCGCCGCGAGCTGGTCCGCCGCTACGCCGCCGGGCAGGCCGCCGAACTGGACTGCGAGGAACGGTTCGGCGCCCTCGACCGGCTGATCGCCCACTACCTGGAGCTGACCGCCCCGTGGGGCCCGGACGGCAGCGGCGACGGCATCGGTGGCGACATCGGTGGCGCCGCCGGTGGCGACGGAGCCCGGCCGGCGGCCTGGTTCCGCCGGGAGGAGAGCGCGCTGCACGCCGTCGTCCTGTGCGCCGAACAGTACGGGCGCACCGGCGCCGCCTGGCTGCTCGCCCACCGGATCGGCCGGCTGTACGAACTGTCCGGGGACACCGGCGGCGAGGACCGGGCGCACCGGCGGGCCGTCGCCGAGACCGGGCTGCGCGCCGCGAAGGCCGCCCGGGACGACGCGGCGCTCGCCCGGCTGGGCACCGACCTGGCCGTCCTGCACGTCCACCGGGCGGCCCACCGCACCGCCCTGGAGCAGCTCGGCGCCGCCGTCGCGGCCGCCGACCGGGCCGGGGACGCGCTGCTGCGCCACCACTGCCGCAGCCGGGTGGCGGCCGCCCTGGCCCGGGCCGGGCAGTACGACCGGGCGGTGCCGCTGCTCACCGAGCTGGTGACCGCCGCCCGGGCCCCGGCCACCGGGCACCTGCTGGTCGGGGCGCTCACCGAACTCGCCGAGGCCCTGGTGCGGGTCGGCGCCCCGGAGCGGGCGCTGGCGCACGCCGACGAGGCGGTCCGGATCGCCACCGACCGTACGGCCCGGGGGCGTTCGGGCCCCGCCCGGCCGGGCGCGGAGCGTTCCGGCACCGGCGAGGGGGTCCGGACCGACCGCGCGGCGGTGCTCGCCACCCACGGCCGGGCCCGCGCCCTGCATGCCCTCGGCCGCCGGGACGCGGCGCTGTCCTCGGCCCGGCTCGCCGTCGCCCTCGGCCGCACCGTCGGCGACCCGGCCGTGGAGGCGCGCTCGCACGGGCTGCTCGCCGACCTGCTGTTCGCGCTCGGCCGCAGCGTCGAGGGGACGGAGGCCCGACGGCAGGAACGGGCGCTGGCCGCGGGGGAGCGCTGAGCGGCGCTCAGGGGGCCGCTGGGGCCCCGGCGGGGTCGAGGAAGTGGTCGGGGGAGTGGTCGGGGGAGTGCACAACTGCCTCCCCTGGCAACGGGGTAGGCGGAACTACAGGCGGTTCCGCTGGGCGGTTCCGCCCGCCGGGCGCCCGTCCCTCCCACATCCCCGCAGGCCGCGGCCGGGTACGCGCGGTCCGTCCCACGGGGCATACTTCTGCCTGAGACGATCTGCCCGGCGTGCGGCCCGGCAGAACTGCGGCGGAACTGCGCGAGCGCGGACCAGCGGACCAGGGGGCGGGGCGGGCAGATGGTGGTTGCGAGCGGGACCGGGGAGTTCGGCCATCTGCTGGCCGGCCACCGGGTGACGGCCGGGCTGACCCAGGAGGACCTGGCGGCCACCGCCGGGGTCAGCCTGCGGGCCCTCGGGGACATGGAGCGCGGCCGCACCCGAGGACCGCAGCGGCGTACCGTGCAGGCGCTGGCCGCCGCCCTGGGCCTGGACGGCCCGCAGACCGCCGCGCTGGAGCGGGCCGCCCAGTCCGGCCGCCCCCGGGGCGTGCGGCAGGTGCCCCCGCAGGGCCCGGCGACCGGCGCCGCGAGCCCGGCGGCCACCGGCCCCGGCGGACCGGCCGCCGACCCTGCCGGACCGTCCGCAGGGCCGCACCGGGCCGCCGGGGCGCCCGGGCCGGGTACGGCCCCGGACCAGGCACCGCCCGGCGGCCCCGGGCCCCGGACCGACCCGCCGGTGCCCGGAGCCCTCGCCCTGCCGCGCGACCTCGCCGACTTCACCGCCCGCGAGCAGGCCCTCGCCGACCTCGCCGCCCTCACCGCGGACCGGCACCCCGCCCACCCCCGGGTGGTGCTGATCAGCGGCCAGCCCGGCCTGGGCAAGACCGCCTTCGCCCTGCACGCCGCCCACGCCCTCGCCCCGGCCTTCCCGGACGGCCAGCTCTCGCTGGACCTCGGCGGCATGGCCGCCACCCCGCTGCCCGCCCGGGAGGCGCTCGGCCAGGTGCTGCGCGCCCTCGGGGTCAAGGACGGCGCGGTGCCCGCCGGGACGGAGGAACGGGCCGGACTGTTCCGCGCCCTGGTGCGCGACCGACGGCTCGTCCTGGTGCTGGACGACGCCGTCGACGAGAGCCAGGTGCGCCCGCTGCTGCCCGGCGTCGGCCCCGCCGTCACCATCGTGACCAGCCGGCACGCGCTGCCCGGCCTGGAGGCCGTGCACCGGCTGCGGCTCGACGTGCTCTCCCCGGTCGAGGCCACCGCCCTGCTGGCCCGGATCGCCGGGCCGGAACGGGTCGAGGCCGCACCGGCCGCCGCCGCGGACCTGGCCCGGCTGTGCGGCTACCTGCCGCTCGCGCTGCGGATCGCCGGGCAGCGGCTGGTGGCCCGGCCGCAGCAGCCGGTGGCCCAACTGACGCGCCAGCTCGCCGCCGAGGAGAACCGCCTGGACCTCCTGGAGACCGGGGACCTGGCGGTCCGTCCGGCCTTCGAGCTGTCCTACCGCAGGCTGCCGGCCGAAGCCCGGCTGGTGCTCCGGCGCTGCGCACTGACCGCCGGGCAGGACTTCACCGCGGCCGTCCTGGCGCACTACGCGGGGCTGTCGGCCGGGCGCACCGAGCTGCTCCTGGAGCAGCTCGTCGACGCCGGCCTGGTGCAGCCCGCCACCCCGGAGCGCTACCGGCTGCACGACCTGGTGCGGCTGTACGCGGGCGAGCGGCTGGCCGCCGACGAGCCGGCCGGGGCCGTCGCCGAGGCCCGTACCGAGGCCGGGCGCCGGCTGCTGCGCGAGGCGGCCGGGCACGGCCTGCGCTTCGACCCGGACGCCTCGGCCGACGCCTCCGCCGGTGGTTCCGCCGACGATCCGGCGCTGCTCCTCACCGAGTCGGCCCGCTGGCTGGAGGAGGAGCACCCGGAGTGGCTGGCCGCGCTCTACCGGGCCCAGCGGGAGGGCCGCCACCGGGAGGTGATCGACACCGCCGAGGCCATGCACTGGTTCTCCGACCGGCTGCTGAGCTGGGACCTCTGGGGCGAGGTGTTCCAGCTGTCGGTGGACGCCGCCCGGGCCTGCGGCGACCGGCGGGCCGAGGCGGTGCACGTGAACTACCTGGCCTGGACGTACACCACCTGTCTGCACCGCTACCAGCGCGGCATCGAACTCGCCGGTGAGGGGCTGGAGTTGGCCCAGGAGCTGGGCGACCGCGAGCAGCAGGGCTGGGCGCTCACCTACCTCGGCTCCGGGCTTCGGCAGCTGCAGCGCCACCGGGAGGCGAGCGAGAGCTACCAGCGGGCGGCGGACGCCTTCGCCGAGGTCGACAACCGGGCCGCGATGATCGGACGGCTGGTCACCCTGCGCGGGGCGGCGACCTGTCTGCGCGAGCTGGGCCGGGCCGAGGAGGCGGTGGACGTCCGCCGCCGCGCGCTGGCCGGCGCGCTGGAGCTGGTGGAGCGCTGGTCCTCGCCGCTCATGCACCTGCTGGCGGCCATGACGGCGCACGAACTCGGCCAGGACCGGGCGGCGTTGAGGCGCTGGCCGGCCGCCGAGAAGGCCTACCGGCAGGCCCTGGTGCACTACGAGGCGGTCGGGCGCCCGGACAGCATGACCAAGGCGCTGACCGAGCTGGGCACCGCGCTGATCGAACAGGGGCGGGCGGACGAGGCCCGCGAGATCCTCACCGATGCGCTCACCGACCTGAGCACGGACGGCCGCCCGGGCCGGGCCGTCGCGCTGTAGCGACGGTCCGGCCCGGGCGGCGGATCACTGTCGGACCAGCACCGGGTCCGGGGTCAGATCCGGGTGTCCTCGACCACCGGCAGCAGCCCCTGGTCGTGCTGGACGGTCCGCTGGTTCTGCTGGGCCGGGGCGTTGTTGGTGCGCGGCGCCACCTTCACCGGCTTCTTCCCGCAGAACGCCGGCTCCAGCGCGTTCATCAGGCCCTGGGTGACCGAGCCGTTGTTGGAGGCGTTGGCGAAGACCACCACCGAGCGCTTCCCGTCCGGGGTGGCGAAGGACTGGGTCTGGAAGCCCTGGACGATGCCGCCGTGGCCGTACACGTCGCCGCAGGTCAGCGAGATGCGGCGCAGGCCCAGCCCGTAGGAGATCTTGGCGGTCGGGGTGGGGATCGCGGCCTCCATCTGGCGCAGCGAGTCGTCGGAGACGAGCCCGCCGTTGTCGCCGGCCATCAGCGCGCCGAGGAAGCGGTCGAGGTCCGAGGCGGTGGAGATGACGGCGCCGGCGGCCCAGACCCAGGAGCCGTTCTGCTCGGTGGAGTCCAGCAGCGGCTTGGTGCGGTCGTCGTTGGTGAGGTAGCCGGTGACGTGGGCGCCCTCGATCCGCTGGTCCGGGACGACGAAGGAGGTCTGGGTCAGGCCGAGCGGCTCGATGATCCGCTCGCGCAGCACGTCGGCGTAGGGGCGGCCGGTGAGGTTCTCGACGGCCATGCCCATCAGCACGAAGTCGGTGTTGGAGTAGGAGTAGCGGCTGCCCGGGGTGTACTGCTGCCCGTGCTTGACGGACATGGCGACCATCTGGGCGGGGGTGTAGACCGTGCTGCGGATCCGGGCCTCGAAGGCGGCGGTGGTCTCCTCGCCGGCCTGCTCCAGCAGGTCGTTGGTGTGGTCGTAGATGCCGGCCCGGTGCTCCATCACCTGGCGGCCGGTCATCGTCCAGTCGGCCGGGAGGGTGCCGGCCGGCAGGTAGTCGCGCAGCGGCTTGTCGAGGTCGATCCGGCCCTCCTGCGCCAGCTGCATCACGAGAACGGCGGCGAACATCTTGCTGTTGCTGCCGACCCGGAACCTCCACGCGGAGTTCATCGGGGTGCCGTCCAGGTCGGCCTTGCCGGCGGTCAGCGAGCGGGTCACGTCCTCCTCGCCGTGGTCGCGGATCACGGCGAAGGCGCCGGGGGCGCCGGCGGCGGCGGTGGCTTGAAGCGCGCTCTGCACCCCCGCGGTGTCGGGGGTGGGCAGGGCCGGGCCGTCCTGGCCGGCGGCCAGGGCGGGTACGGCTCCGGTGGCCGCCAGGACGGCAGCGGCGGCGGCCACCGCGAGCGGACGCAGCAGACGGGTCTTCGCCATGTTCCTCGGCTCTCTCGTGCGCTGACGCGGGGTCGGGTCGCGTCGGGTCGATGATCACTATCACCGGTCCGGGCGGCCGGTGGCAATGTGAACCTTCGTGCCCGCTTCGTCCGTTGCCGGGCCGTTTTGCCGGGACACGATCCGTTCTCCGGCCCGGGGGCAAGGTTTTACCTCCCGTCATCTACCCGCGTTGACCGCCGCGACCGCATGCTGTTCGGGCCGTTCCGTTCGGCGTGTCCACGTCGTCCACACGGGGCACGCCACCTGGCGCGCCCGCCCCCCGGTGCCGCCGTGCGCCGACTTCCCCCTCACCGACCACGGAGTCCCCATGCCCCTGGCCACCTTCGCGCGCCGTGCCGGCGCCCTGCTGCTCGTCGGCGCCGGCCTGATATCCGCCTCCGGCGCCGCCCACGCCGACGCCGTCACCGGCGCCTACTCGACGATCGTCTTCCCGGACCAGGACCACAGCGCGGTCTACGGCCTGATCAACTCGGCCACCAGGTCCGTCGACGTGACGATGTACGAGCTGCGCGACACCACGGCCGTGAACGCCCTGATCGCCCGGCAGCGCGCCGGCGTGCGGGTCCGGGTGATCCTGGACGGGAAGCACAGCTCGGTCAACGGCGCCGCCTACTCCGCGCTCAAGGCGGCCGGCGTCGGCGTGACGTACTCCTCCTCGGCGTTCGTCTACACCCACCAGAAGACCGTCACCGTGGACGGCGCCAAGTCGCTGATCCTGACCGGGAACCTGGACGCCACCTACTACTCCAGCAGCCGCGACTACGGGGTCGTCGACACCGACGCCAACGACGTCGCCGCGATCGAGCAGGTCTTCGCCGCCGACTACGCCAAGACCTCGATCACCCCCTCGGACGGCGACAACCTGGTCTGGTCGCCCACCGACTCGCAGGACCGCCTGCTGGCGCTGATCAACGGCGCCCAGACCTCGCTGGACGTCCAGGAGCTGGAGTTCGGCGACCCGGCCCTGGTCGACGCCGTCACCGCCGCCGCCAACCGCGGCGTCACCGTCCGCGTCGTCGGGATGAGCCCGGACACCTACGGCTCCTCCTTCGACGAGGTCACCGCGGCCGGCGCCAAGGTGGTCACCTACTCCTCGACCACCGGCCTGTACATCCACGCCAAGGCCATCGTCGCCGACTACGGCACGCCCACCGCCAAGGTGTTCGCCGGCTCGGAGAACTTCTCCGACAACTCGCTGAACAACAACCGCGAGCTGGGCCTGATCGTCTCCGACTCCGGGGTGCTCAGCACGATCGAGTCGACCTTCGCCACCGACTTCGCCAACGGCACGCCCTACTAGGGCCTGTCCGGCGGATCTTGCCAGGCGCGCGACGCCGGGCATCCCGCCTGGACGCACGCCCGAATCGCCCAAGTACGTCCAGTACGAGG
>NZ_JBHYGR010000025.1:0-37411 GCF_042738155.1 Kitasatospora sp. NPDC059088
TCACCCCCCCCGGCCCCCCCCGCCCGGGGCCCGCCCCCCCCGCGGGCGCCGCGGCCCCCCCGCCCCCGCCCCGCGGGGCCCCCCGGGTCCGGATGACCGGCAAGCAGCGCCGGGAACAGCTGCTGGAGATCGGCCGGACGGTCTTCGCGGAGCGCGGCTACGACGGCACCTCGGTGGAGGAGATCGCCGAGCGCGCCGGGGTGTCGAAGCCCGTGGTGTACGAGCACTTCGGGGGCAAGGAAGGGCTCTACGCGGTGGTGGTGGACCGCGAGATGCAGCTGCTGCTGGACATGGTGACCGGGGCGCTGACCGGCGGGCACTCGCGCGAGCTGCTGGAACAGGCGGCCTTCGCGCTGATGGACTACATCGACACCTCGACGGACGGCTTCCGGATCCTGGTCCGGGACTCCCCGGTGGCCCAGTCGACCGGCACCTTCGCCTCGCTGATCAGCGACATCGCGACCCAGGTCGAGGACATCCTGGGCCTGGAGTTCAAGTCCCGGGGCTTCGACGCCCGGCTGGCCCCGATGTACTCGCAGATGCTGGTCGGGATGGTCGCGCTGACCGGCCAGTGGTGGCTGGAGGTCCGCAAGCCGGACAAGGCCACGGTGGCGGCGCACCTGGTGAACCTCGCCTGGCACGGGCTGGAGGGCCTGGAGCGGCACCCGAGGCTGGTCGGCGACCGCCTGACCTGACCGTCCGCCCGTCCGCCCGCCCGTCGTCACGCCGGGCGACGGGCTACCGCCTGACCCCGACCGCGAAGATCCGCCGGAACGGGAAGACCGTCCCGTGCGGCCCGGCCGGGTAGGCCTCGCGCAGCAGCCGCCCGTACTCGGCGAGGAAGGCGGCCCGGTCGGCCGGGTCGGCGAGCCGGCCGAGGACGGGCCGCAGCGCGGTCCCCTTGACCCACTCCAGCACCGGGTCCGGCCCGGGCAGCAGGGTGCTGTAGGTGGTCTCCCAGACGTCGGCGGCGCAGCCGGCCCCGGCGAGGACGTCCAGGTACCGCCCGGGCGGGTGGACGCCGCCCCGGACGGCGTCGGCGCCGAGGGCGTCGCGCCAGCGGGCGCTGCGGCGCAGTTCGGCGAGCAGGGTGTGGCTGGGGGCCTCGAAGTTGCCGGGCACCTGGACGGCGACCACCCCGCCGGGCTCCAGGGCGTCCGCCCAGCGCGCCAGCACCGCCAGGTGGCCGTCCACCCACTGGAGGGTCGCGTTCGAGGCGATCAGGTCGGGCGCGGCCGGGGCCGGGTCGTAGTCGCGGGCGTCGGCGAGCAGGTAGTCGGCGGTGGGCTCGCCGTCGGTGCGGGCGGCCTCCAGCATCGGGGCGGAGCTGTCGAGGCCGGTGAGCCGGGCCTTCGGCCAGCGTTCGCGCAGGACGGCGGTGGAGTTGCCGGGGCCGCAGCCGATGTCGAGGACCGTCGGGGCGGGCTCGTTCGGCAGGGCGGGGACGCGGGCGAGCAGGTCGCGCAGCGGGCGGGTGCGTTCGTCGGCGAAGCGCAGGTACTGCGCCGGGTCCCAGACGGGGCTGGTCATGGTTCACCTCGCAGGTATCTCGACATCAAGATATCGCCGAAAGCCTCGCTGGCACATTTCTCGATGTCAAGAGACTTCACATCGACACATCCACCGATACACTGATCGTCATGGAGGACGAGGTCGACAGGCTGGTCGCGGCGTGGCGCCGGGAGCGCCCCGACCTCGACGTGGAGCCGCTGGAGGTGCTCAGCCGGGTCAGCCGGCTCGCCCGCCACCTCGACCGCGCCCGCCGCACCGCCTTCGCCGAGCACGGGCTGGAGCCCTGGGAGTTCGACGTCCTGACCGCCCTGCGGCGGGCCGGCTCCCCGTACCAGCTCTCCCCCGGCCAGCTGCTCACCCAGACCCTGGTCACCTCCGGCACCATGACCAACCGGATCGACCGCCTCACCGGCAAGGGCCTGGTCAAGCGCCTGCCCGACCCCGACGACCGGCGCGGCGTGCTCGTCCGGCTCACCGACGACGGCCGCGACCGCGCCGACCAGGCCCTGGCCGGTCTGCTCGCCCACGAGCGCGAACTGCTGGCCCAGCTCAGCTCCGGCCAGCAGGGCGAACTCGCCGGCCTGCTGCGGCTGCTGGTCGCCCCGTTCGACAACATCCCGGGCTGACGACCACCGCTGCGGCGTCCGGCCACGGCGCTCCGCTACGGCTTCCCGCTACGGCGTGGAGGCGATCGACGGCGGCGCGGCCGGCTCCGCCGGACTGACCCCGGCCCGGCGGGCCACCGCGACGGCGGCCAGCGTGGAGTGCACCCCCAACTTCCCCAGCACGTTCTGCATGTGGGTGCGGACGGTGTGCGGCGACAGGTACAGCCGCTCCGCCACCGCCTGCCGGCCCAGGCCCGCCACCATGCAGCGCAGGATCTGCTTCTCCCGCGGGGTCAGGGTGTCCACCAGGCGCTCACTCTCGGTGCGGTCCCGCCGGGCCGTCGTGAGCTCGCGGATCACCCCGGTGAGCAGCGCCGGCGGCAGGTGGGTCTCGTCCCGCAGCACCCCCCGGACCACCGCGAGCAACCGGGCCAGCGAACTCTCCTTCGCCACCCAGCCGGTGGCACCCGCGTGCAGCGCCCGGGCGGCGCGGTGCGGATCGTCCGCGGTGGCCAGCACCACCCCGCGCAGCCCCGGATGCGCCCGGCGGAGCCGGCCCAGCAGGGTGATGCCGTCCGGCGGCGGGGCCGTGGGCCGCAGCTGCTCGGCGCGGAGCTGGTCCGGGGGACGGGCGGCGGCGGTCGCCGGGACGGGCGGGGCGAGCGGGGCGGCACCCGGCCTGCGGGCGGCGGGCACCCCCGGGGCCGGGCGGCGCCGGGCCTCCTCGGCCGCCTCCGGACCGGGCCGGGCCCGGGCCGCCGGACCGCCCGCTTCACCCCCCAGGTCGGCGTCGATCAGCGCCACGTCGTAGGCCCGCCCCTCGGCCGCGGCCCGCTCCAGCGCCCGCTCGGCGGCGGCCGCGCTACCGGCCGCGCCCACCTCCACATCGGGCTCGGCGGCGAGCGCCGCGGCCAGTGCCTCGGCGAAGATCCGGTGGTCGTCGACCACCAGGACCCGGATCCGCCCCATCGTCACTACCCCCTGCTCAGAGCGCCCGAGCCCGGGGACGGGGGCCGGTCCGGCGTCCGCGTTCCGGACCCGCCGTTCCGCCCGCCCACCGGTGGCCGGTGAAGCCGAAAGGACGCCGGCCCCCACCGGTACCGCACTCAGCGTACGGGCCGGGAAACGCTCCCGTGGCGGTTCGGTGAAGTTTCGTCAGGTGGTGCGCGAGGGGCTGGACTTGACCGGGCGGACGACCCCCGGGGGTGCGCTCGCGGTGGAGCGCGCCCCGGGAGCCGTCCCGTTCCGGCCCGGCCGGCGGGGCCGTCGCCGGACTGCCCGCCGGTCTGCTCGCCGACCTACTCGTCGGACTGCTCGCCCGACTACTCGCCGGACTACTCGCCGGTCTGCTCCAGGGTGAACTTCCAGGCGTCGGCGACGATGTCGTCCAGGTTGGGGCGGCGCGGCGTCCAGCCCAGCTCCTGGTGGGCCCGCTCGGCCGAGGCCACCAGCACGGCCGGGTCGCCCGCGCGGCGGCCGACGACCTGCACCGGGATCTCCCGGCCGGTGACGCGCTTGACCGACTCGATCACCTCGCGCACCGAGAAGCCGCTGCCGTTGCCCAGGTTGCAGATCAGGTGCTCGCCCGGCTTGGCGGCGTCCAGCGCCAGCAGGTGCGCGTCGGCCAGGTCCGCGACGTGGATGTAGTCGCGGATGCAGGTGCCGTCCGGGGTCGGGTAGTCGTCGCCGAACACCGCGATGTGCGGGCGCCGGCCGAGCGCGGCCTGGAAGACCAGCGGGATCAGGTGCGACTCGGGGTCGTGCCGCTCGCCGTAGGCGCCGTACGCGCCGGCCACGTTGAAGTAGCGCAGCGAGACGGCGGCCAGGCCGTGCGCGACGGCCTCGCTGGTGATCATGTGGTCCATGGCGAGCTTGCTGGCGCCGTAGGTGTTGGTCGGCGAGGTCCGGGCGGTCTCGGCGATCGGCACGACCTCCGGCTCGCCGTAGACGGCCGCGGTCGAGGAGAACACCAGCTTGCGCACGCCCGCGGCGCGCATCGCCGTGATCAGCTCCAGCGAGCCCGCCACGTTGTTGCGCCAGTACTTCTCCGGGTCCACGACCGACTCGCCGACCTGCGAGGAGGCGGCGAAGTGCAGCACGCCGTCGAAGGAGCCGTCCAGCACCCGGCCGGCCTCCTGGATCCGGCCCTCGACGAACTCGGCGCCGGCCGGGACGCCCTCGCGGAAGCCGGTGGAGAGGTCGTCCAGGACGGTCACCTGGTGACCCGCCTCCAGCAGGTGCGCGGCCACCACGCTGCCGACGTAGCCGGCGCCACCCGTGACCAGGTACTTACTCATGATGAGACCTCCAGCGGGCGATGGTCCGCGCGGTCGGCGGCGCCATCGACGGAATGCGTACGACTGCGCTCAATTGTCCCTGCCCGCCGGGGTGCTCCGGACCACCGGGGCGGTCGCTCCCCGGCATTCTCACCCACTCCTCAGCCGACCTCCACGGCGCTGCCGCGCCGCCGCCCCGCGGGCAGCCCGGCAGCCCGGCAGCCCGCTCAGCCGTCGGCGGTCCGCCGGCCGTCGGCCATCCGCTCCAGCAGGCCGGTGCGCGCGGCCACCGCGGCCGCCTCCAGCCGGGTGCGCGCCCCCAGCTTCATCAGCACCCGCTGCACGTGGGTGCGGGCGGTGCTCGCGGCGATCCGCATCCCGGCCGCGATCGCCGCGGTGTCCTCGCCGTCCGCGATCCGGGCCAGCACCTGCACCTCACGGCGGGTCAGCAGCCGCAGCAGCCGGACCGCCTCGTCGTCCGGCTCCGCCACCGGGCGCAGCAACTGGTCGAAGGCCCCGCGCAGGACGTCCACCGTCACCGCGGCCTCGCCCGCCCGGGCCCGCCCGATCGCCCGCTCGACCACCTCGATCCGCTCGTCGCTGGGCACGTACCCCGCCGCCCCGGCCGCGAACGCGCAGGCCACACCCCGGAGTTCACCCACCGGCCCGAGCACGATCACGGCCACCTCGGGCCGCTCCCGGCGGATCCGGCGCAGCCCGTCGAAAGCCCCCGGCTCGCCCGGCGCGGACACCCCCAGCAGACACACCTCGGGCCGCCGCCCGGCCACCAGATCGGCCGCCACACCGGCCGGCGAGCCGACCGCGAGCACCCGGTGCCCGCGCAGTTGCAGCGCGGTGGCCAGCGCCTCGGCCAGCAGCCGGTGGTCGTCGACCACCACGAGTCGAACACCCATGACGCCCTCCCGGTCGGGGTCCGGCTCGCGCCCGCACCCCGCGGGCGGGCGGCCGATGACGCACCATCACAACGCATTCCGTACCCGACCCGCTAGGCCACCGAGGATCGCGGGACCAGCGGCGGAACGGGGCGGAGCCCGGTGCACAGAACGCGAAAGACCCCCGCCGCGAGGCGGGGGTCTTTCAGTGGAGCCCCCATGCGGAATCGAACCGCAGACCTTCTCCTTACCATGGAGACGCTCTACCGACTGAGCTATAGGGGCTTGGCCTTGCGTTTCCGCCTGGCCGGTCGAACAAGGAAGACATTACACGGCCGTCGGCCCGGAAGGGAAATCGGCTCCACCCCGGGCCCCGTGGGCCCTCAGCCCCCGGCGTGCGCCGCGTCGAACTCCTCGCGGGCCGCGAGCATCTGCCCGGCGCGGCGCTCCGTCCAGCGCCCGAGCGGGGCGACCAGCGCGGCCAGCTCGCGGCCGAGCGGCAGCAGGTCGTAGACCACCCGCGGCGGCGTCTCCGGGAAGACCGTGCGGAGCACCAGCCCGCTGCGCTCCAGGCTCCGCAGCGACTGGGTGAGCATCTTGCGGCTGACCCCGCCGACCCCGCGCTGGAGCTCGGAGAAGCGCTGCGGCCCACAGGCGGACAGGCTCATCAGGATCAGCATCGACCACTTGTCGGCGAGCTCGGCGAACAGCTCGCGACTGGGGCAGAGCTGGGCGAAGACGTCCAGCTCCGGCCCCGGCTCCGACTCCGACTCCGGCGCCCGGCCTTCGCCTGCCGGCTGCCGGCCTCCGCCTTCCGGCTCCCGCCCGACCCCGGCGTCTTCCGCCCGTCTCTCGACCTCGACCCGGGCCGCTTCCTCCGTCGTCATACGCCCAGGGTAGACCTGCGGTCTCCGATCCGCACCTGGTCTCCACTGGAGACCTGGTCTATATTGGAGACCGTTCGACGGAGCGGGCCCGCCCCGCTCCGTCCTCCTTGCCCTCCCCTGCTCACGCCGTCCCGTCCCCAGGAGTGCCCGCATGACCGCCATCCGCCCGACCGTCGCCCTCGCCTACCACTCCGGCTACGGCCACACCGCCGTGATCGCCGAGGCCGTCGCCCGAGGCGCCGCCGCAGCGGGCGCCGAGGTCGTCACGATCGCCGTCGACACCATCACCGAGGAGCAGTGGGCCCAGCTGGACGCCGCCGACGCGATCGTCTTCGGCTCCCCCACCTACATGGGCACCGCCTCCGGCGCCTTCCACGTCTTCGCCGAGGCCAGCAGCAAGCGCTGGTTCACCGACGCCTGGAAGGACAAGCTCGCGGCCGGCTTCACCAACTCCGCCTCCAAGAGCGGCGACAAGGCCGGCACCCTCGGCTTCTTCCAGACCCTCGCCGCCCAGCACGGCATGAACTGGGTCAACCTCGGCCTCAAGCCCGGCTGGAACGCCACCACCGCCTCCGAGGACGACCTCAACCGCCTCGGCTTCTTCACCGGCGCCGCCGCCTCCTCGCCCGCCGACGCCGGCCCCGAGGCCGTCCACAAGGCCGACATCGCCACCGCCGAGCACCTGGGCGAGCGCGTCGCCCGGCACACCGCCGTCGTGCTGGCCGGCCGCGCCGCCCTGGCCGGCTGAGCCCTGGCCGACTGCTGGGCCCTGGCCGACCGAGGCCGCACCGCCGCACCGCCTCGCCGCCGCACCGCACGGCTACGCCGCCGGATCCGCCCCCAACACGGGCGCCCGGCGGCGTCCGCCGTCCACCGCCGCCAACTCCGCACCCGTGGTGTCCGGCAGCAACCACAGGCAGCCCAGCGCCACCAGCCCCAGCACCCCCAGGTACCAGCCGACCGGCTGCGCCGTCCCGTACACCCCGGTCAGCCGCGTCGCCACCAACGGCGTCAGCGCCCCGCCGACCACCCCGCCCAGGTTGTACGTCAACGCGGCACCCGTGTAGCGCACCCGGGTCGGGAACAGCTCCGGCAGGAACGCCGCCACCGGGCCCATCAGGCACCCCAGCACCACCATCGCCCCGGCCAACGCCAGGAACATCAACGGCCGGCGCACCGTCTCCAGCAGCGGGAACAGCACCAGCGACCAGCCCGCCGCAAGGCCCGCCGCCCAGCGCAGCGTCCGCCGCCGCCCCCACCGGTCACTGTGCGCCGCGCTCAGCCACACCGTCACGGCCCCGCCCACCGCACCGACCAGCAGCATCGCCAGCACCACCGTGCTCGCCACCCCCAGGCCGGACGTCGCGTACGCCAGCGCGTACGTGGTGGTCAGGTAGAACAACGCGTACCCGAGCGTGATCGCCCCACCCCCCGCCAGCACCGGCCGCCAGTGCTCCCGCAGCACCTCCACCACCGGCGGACGGTCCCGCCGCTCGTCCGCCCGGAACAACGGCGTCTCCGCCAGCCGCAACCGCACGAACAGCCCCACCGCCACCAGCACCAACGAGGCCAGGAACGGCACCCGCCAGCCCCACGCCCGGAACGACCCCTCGTCCAGGGTGAGTTGGAGCACCAGGAACGCCCCGTTCGCCAACACGAACCCGCCCGACGGCCCCAACTGCAGGAACCCGCCGTACCGCCCGCGCCGCCCGGCCGGCGCGTTCTCCGCGATCAGCAGCGCCGCCCCGCCCCACTCCCCGCCCAACCCGACGCCCTGGCACACCCGCAGCACCACCAGCAGCGCCGGCGACCACCACCCCCACACCGCGAACCCCGGCAACAACCCCACCGCCACCGTCGCCAGGCCCATCAGCAACAGCGACACCACCAACGTCGCCTTCCGCCCCACCCGGTCCCCGAAGTGCCCGAACACCACCGCCCCCAACGGCCGGGCCAGGAACGCCACCGCGTACACCGAGAACGCCGCCAACAACGCCCCGGCCCCACCCAGCCCGGGAAAGAACACCGGCCCGAACACCAGGGCCGCCGCCGTCCCGTACAGGAAGAAGTCGTAGAACTCGATCGCCGTCCCGATCAACGCCGCAGCCGCGGCCCGCCTCAACTGCCCGGCCCGCCGGGCACCCTCCGCATCCATACCACCACCCTCGCCACCCCCACCCCACCCCCGCCAGCACCCACCCGAGTGACCCCGGCGCACACCCCACCCCCAGCGCCCACCAAAAAGCCCGAGCGCCGCCACCGCGACACCCGGGCCCACCTGCCCCAACCCGCCTACTGCGCGTACGGATTGCCCCCCGGAGGCACCGGCGGCACGGCAGCCCTCCGCCGACGCACCACCGCGAACACCACACCCGCCACCACCAGCAGCCCGGCCACCACCCCACCCACGACCGGCAGCACACCACCCGACCCGGACGACGCCCCAGCCTTCGGCTCCGCAGTCGGCGCACCGGCCGCAGTCCCGGCCGGACTCGGCGCCGACGACGCGGACACGGACGCACTCGCCGACGGCGAAGGCGCAGCCGAAGGCGTCACCGCATCAGCCGGAAGCGGCGACACATCCGCCGGCCCGGGATCGCCCGGATCCGTCAACGCGACCCTCGGCCGCACCGCGCCCCAACCGGCATCGTTCGTCCGGGCGTTCCCACCATTCGGCCTGCCTGCGGTATTGATGAGCACCCGCAGAATCTGGTTCGGTGACCAATCCGGATGGATCGACCAGATCAGCGCCGCTGAGGCAGACGCCAGAGCGGTCGCATCCGACGTTCCATGCCCGGTGCAATATCCAGATGGAGCCGTGCAGGCTGCGATGGTGTCCGCACCAGGAGCAACCAGAGCCACCTGCGGCCCCGTCTCCGATTCGTCGGTCACATCCCCGTTCCGACCGAAGGCTCCGACGCCGACGACGTTCGGCAGTCCTCCCGGATAGTCAACCGGGTTCCCGGACTTCGCCTCGTTCCCCACCGCAGCGAGGACCAGGGCTCCCTTCGCCCTGGCGGACACGAGGATTCGATTCAACTTGGCGACATCGTCGCTGGACGTCGTGACCGAGTTCGTCCCCTGAGAAATACTGATGACCTTGGCGCCGTTGGCGACCGCATAGTCGACCGCCTGCCCGATCTGGTCCAGGAAGTCAGCTGAAAGCACCGACCCCTCGGATCCCGTATTGATCTTCAAGGGCAGGATCTTGACTCCGGGTGCCAATCCATAAGCCCCCTTCCCGCCATTCGCCTTCCCCGTTCCCGCGATCAGCCCGGCCATCTGCGTGCCATGCCCATTGGCATCGGCACCAACTCCGCCCTTGCTGCCGCTGAAGTCCTTTCCTGACAAGAACTGCCCGGAAAGGTCAGGGTGATCCAGCTTGAACCCACCGTCGATCACTGCGACCGTGACGCCCTGCCCTGTGGAGACCTTCCACATGTCCGACGCCTTCATGGCATCCAGATGCCACTGATCATCACGAACCGCACCATTTACGGCAGCCGATGCTGCAACGGGGGAAACGGCTACACCAGCGGCTACGAGCATCGCCACGAACAGCCGTCCAGGCACCCGCCGGATCATTCGACTCATCACAACTCCTCGTCGACTTCCCCGCCTGCCGAAGCGGGGCCTGAACAGAACTGCCCGGCCACTGGGGAAAGCCCAGTGGCCGGGCAGTCGTTGCGGTCCTACTCAATCACGTCCGGATTGCTGAGCGGCGTACCGCTGGTCCACGTCTCTTCGTCCTCGTGGAGGTAGTCCGCGCGGTTACGGCGGTCGCGGTCCTTCTTACCGCCGTGACCGCCCGCACCCGGGGCCACCATGCCGTTCTGCCCGGGCCGTGCACCGCCCTCGGCAGCTTCCGCCGCAGCCGCGCGGTTGCGCAGGCCCGTGCCGCCAGGGGTGAACTCCCCACCGGCAGCAGGGCCCTTGCGGCCGCCGACCGTGCCGCCCGGGGTCGAGGTCAGACCCCGGCCGCGCGCACCACCGGCACCGCCGACGACGCCGTGGCCGCCGCCCATGCCCGGGTGCATGCCACCCATTCCGCCGCCCATGGCCGAACCGCCGACCCGGCCGCCGCCCGGCGCGCCCTCACGGCCGAAGACCGTTCCGCTCGGGAGTCCCGGGGTACCGGCCTTGCCGGGGACCGAACCGCCGCTGAACGGGCCGGTACGGAGGGGAACCGAGCCGCCGCCCTTGCCGGGGATGCCGCCGATGCCCGCCGGGAAGCCGGAGATGGGGCCGCTGCCCGGCGTGCCGGGCAGCCCGCCCCGGCCGTCGGGACCGCCGGGGTAGCCGGGAGTTCCACCCGGACCGCTCGGCAGCACCGGGCCGCCCCCGGGACCGACCGGAGTGGTCTGGTCCGGCAGGGTCGGGATGCTGTCGAGGCCGGTGCCGGGACGGGTGACCGGGTCCGACGGGTGGGACGGCGGGGTCGGGGTGCCCGGGTCCTGCGGCGGGGGCGGCAGCTGCCCGCCGCCGTAGGGCGGAGTCGGGCCGGGGTGGGTCGGGTTGGACGGATCCTGCCAGCTCGTCGCCGGGTCGCGGGGCCTCATCGTGGCACCGCCATAGTCGCCGCCAGACGGGCTGTAGCTCCCGCCGTAACTGCCGCTGCGAGGGCTTCGGACCGAGCCCCCGTAGCTGCTCCCCGAGCTACCGTTCCCCCCGTACTCCGAAGCGGAGCCCTTGTCCTTCCCCGTGGCAGGCGTTCCCGGCAGCACCACGTTGTCGTCGATCCCGTTCAACGTCGTCGTCGCTGCGGTGTAAGCCTGTGCCAGCTTCTCCATCTGGAGAATGGCTTCCTGCTTCTCCTTCTCGATGGTGGCAGCAGCCTGGGCAGCCCGGTCCTTGCTCACCCAGTTCGGGTTGAGGGAGAACATGAAGTCGTCGACCGACTTGCCGTTCAGGTCCACGTTCGACGGCATGTAGAGCGTCTGCGCCTTGGCCTTGGCCAGCAGGTCGATCTCCGTCTGCGGAGGCTTGGGCACGGCGGACTGGGCGGTACTGAGCGCCTCGCCGGCCTGGACCATGGCGTTGCCGGCGGTCGTGGAATGCTGAGCGATGATCGCTGCGGACTTGTAGAGGTTCCCCACCCAGGTCTTGAAGCCCTCAGCTGCCGGCCCCTCCCAACTGACATTGCCGAGGTGCCCCTGCAACGCCTGGCTGAGGTCCGTCAGGACGCGGCCCGCGTCCTGGAGCTGGTTCGCCCGCTTTAGTACGTCGGCGGGCTTCCCGCCGTCGACCATCCCCTTGAGTACGGCGTGGTCGATGTTGCTGAACTCCGTCGGTCCTGACATGGTCTGTTCCCCGTCTCCCCGTAAATCTCTCCAGGCACCGCTTTCAGGCCGTCACGTTGGACTTCGTCCCTGTAGGCGGAAGGTTGATGCCCGCCCCCGCCGCGATCGCCTTCTGGGCGTCCGTCGTGTGGCCCTCGTTGGTCGTGTACTGGCTGTGCGTGTCCGCGACCGCAGCCTTCATCGCCTCGATCTGCGCCGCGAAGTCCTTGTGGAGCTTGACGAGCTGGTCGTGGACCTTGTCGTAGGCGCCGTGCAGGGCCACGGCCTCGGGGAACTTCGCAGCGTCTGCGGCGTTGACGAAGCTGCCCGCGGAGACCTTCTGCTCCTGGAGCTTGTACGGCGCGGCCGCCGACCCCTCCATCGCTTTGAGCAGCGCATCGACCTTGTTGGCGAAGTTCGTGAGCGTCTGCAGCTCGACCTGGACGTCCTGCTTGCCGAAGGCCGCGACCAGGTCGCCGGCGCTGACGTTGGTCTGCACGGTGCTGACCACGGGGGCGATCTTGATCCCGTGCCCCCACGGCAGCGGGATCGTCGGCCCGTCCAGCATGAACGGCGTCGCGTCCGGTGCCCCCGGTGTCCCCGGTGCCGGCGTCGTTCCCGCGCTCGGCGTGGTCGTCGGCTCTCCCACAGCAATCCACCTCTCCCCCGTACGGCCCGCGCGTCCCGGGCGTGTCCCGGGCCCCGTCGCGCCGCAACGCACCGTCAACTTCCAAGACGTACCGTCCTGGTCGGTTCGGCCGCCCGCCCTGGGGGCGGCCCCCGCCTCTGTCATGGTAGCCACCGCCTCTGTCGGCCCGGCAGGGCCCTTGGTCCGCGCGGGCGCGATCGGTACGAACTTGACACGTCCAGTCCGGGGTCGGGCCGCTGGGTAGACTGCCCCGGTACGCCCCATCTGCCGTGCAATGTCGCTCAGCAGCGAGCCGTGGCCGCAGAACGGACGTGTGACGACATGCCTGAGCAGAGGACGCCCTGGTGGGCCCGGGCGGTGCGGCCGGAGCGGCCGCCGCTGCCGGTGGTGTTGATGGTGCGGGCCGCGGTGGGGATGGCGGTGCCGCTGGTGCTGGGGTTGTGGGCGCACCGGCTGGACCTGGGGGTGTTCGCCGGGCTGGGGGCGATGCACGCGACGATGAACGACCGGGTCGAGCCCGCGGGGCTGCGGACGGCGCGGATCGGGTCGGCGGTGGCGGCTTCGGCGGCGGGGATGCTGATCGGCACGGCCTTGCAGCACGTCCACGCGGGTGTGGTGGTGCTCGGTGCCGGGCTGACGCTGACGGCGTTCGTGTCGGGTGCGTTGAGTGCGACGGGTCCGCGCGGGTCGGCGGCGGGGATGCTGCTGCTGGTGTCGGCGGCGTTGGGCAGCGGGATGCCGTTGCCGGGGCCGTGGTGGGCGGCGGCGCCGATGATGCTGGCGGGTGCGGCGTTCGTGGTGCTGCTGGGTCTGCCCGGTCGTGCGGCCGACCCGCGCGTCCGGGCGCTGGCGGCGGCGTACGAGGCGCTCGGCCGGACGCTCGGCGATCTGGGGACGCCGCGGGGCGCGGGTTCCCGCCGGGTGTTGACGGCCCGCCTGAACCAGGTGCAGGACCTGTTCCCCGGGCACGGCCGGACGGCCCTGCGCCCGGTGTACGAGGCGGCGCTGGCGGCGACCGAGGCGGCGACGGGCCTGCTGTGGGCGTGGCGGCCGGTGCCGGCGGAGGTGGCGGCGGTGCCCGGGCAGCTGGCGGCCGCGGTGCGGCGGGGCGGCGGCGAGGTGGTGGTGCCGCGGTGGCGGCCGGACACCCCGGCCCGGCAGGCCCTGGACGTGGCGCTGCGGGCCGCCGCGGACGCGGTCGCGGGCCGGCCGGCCCGGATCGACGCGGTTCCCGCGCCGCCGCCCGACCCGTGGCGGCTCCGGGGGCGGCTGTGGTCCGCCGCGTCGGCGCGGTACGGGCTGCGGGTGGCGCTGTGCATCGCGGCGGGTTCGGCGGTGACGGCCAACTACCCGCTGAGCAAGAGCTACTGGGTGCCGATGACGATCGCGTTCGTGGTGAAGCCGGATCTGGGTTCGGTGTTCCTGCGGGCGGTGAGCCGGGCGGTCGGCACGGTGCTGGGCGTGGTGGTGACGGCGGCGCTGCTGGCGTCGACCACCGAGGAGTGGGTGCTGACGGCGGTGGCGGCGCTGTGCGTGGCGCTGCTGCCGTACGCGACGGCGGCGCACTACGGGCTGACCACGGTGGCGATGACGCCGATGGCGCTGGTGCTGCTCCAACTCGGCGGGCAGAGCAGCGCGGCCGAGTTCTGGCCGCGGGTGCTGGACACGGTCCTGGCGAGCGCGATCGTGCTGCTCTTCGGCTACCTGCTGTGGCCGGAGCGCCCGCGGCACCGGATCGAGCCGCGGCTGGTGACCGCGACGACCGCCCTGCGCTCCTACCTGGACGCGGTGACGGAGCACCGGACCGGAGAGGTGTGGCTGCGCCGGACGGCCTACCGGTCGT
Source organism: Kitasatospora sp. NPDC059088 (assembly GCF_042738155.1). Lineage (NCBI taxonomy): Bacteria > Bacillati > Actinomycetota > Actinomycetes > Kitasatosporales > Streptomycetaceae > Kitasatospora > Kitasatospora sp. NPDC059088. Next base: position 13,945 of record NZ_JBHYGR010000025.1, read on the forward strand.
TGGCGGACGCCCGGCAGGAGGTCCGGCAGGGGCTGGCCGAGCCGCCGCCCACGGGCCGGCTGGCCGAGCAGTGGCTGCCGGCCACGGCGGCGCTGGAGCGGCTGGGCGGGGCGGTGGCGGCGTTCGCCGCGCAGATCCGGTACGGGGGCCGGGTGCCGGATCCGGGGGAGACCGAGCGGGTCCGGCGGGCCCTGGACGAGCTGACGGCCGCCGCCCGGGAGCACCGTCCGCCGGTCGGTCCGGCGGCCCGGCCGGACGCACCGCACGACCCGGCGCTCAGTGCGCTGGGCCGTGCGGCGGACGAGTTGGAGCTCCTGCTCAAGCAGCGGTCGTGACGAGTGGGAGCTCCTGCTCAAGCGGCGGTAGTGACAAGCTGGAACTCCTGCTCAAGCGGCGGTAGTCGAGAAGGCGGGCGGTCAGACCTGCTCGGCCAGCTCCAGCCAGGTCAGCTCCAGCTCCTCCTTCTCCTCCCGGACGGTGCGCAGCTGCCCGTCCAGTTCGGCGACCTTGGAGAAGTCCGCGGCGTGCTCGGCGAGTTGGGCGTGCAGCTTGGACTCCTTCTGGTCCAGCTTGGAGATCTGGCGCTCGATCCGCTGCATCTCCTTCTTGGCCGCCCGGAGGTCCCCGCCGGAGAGCCCGGCGGCGGGGTCGGCGGCCGGGGCCGCGGCGACGGGGGCGGCCTGCGCCGCGGCGGCGGCCATCCGGGCCCGCCGCTCCAGGTACTCGTCGACGCCGCCCGGCAGCATCCGCATCTTCTGGTCGCCGAGCAGCGCGTGGACGACGTCGGTGGTCCGCTCGATGAAGAACCGGTCGTGGCTGATGACGACCATCGAGCCGGGCCAGCCGTCGAGCAGGTCCTCCAGCTGGTTGAGGGTCTCGATGTCCAGGTCGTTGGTCGGCTCGTCGAGGAACAGCACGTTGGGCTCGTCCATCAGCAGCCGCAGCAGCTGGAGCCGGCGCCGCTCGCCGCCGGAGAGGTCGCCGACCGGCGTCCACTGCTTGTCCTTGCCGAAGCCGAACTGCTCGCACAGCTGGCCGGCGCTCATCTCCCGGCCCTTGCCGAGGTCGACCCGGGAGCGGACCTGCTCGACGGCCTGCAGCACCCGGGTCGTCGGCTCCAGTTCGGCGACCTCCTGGGACAGGTAGGCCAGCCGCACGGTCTTGCCGACCTTGATCACGCCGGAGGTGGGCTGGACGTCGCCCTCGCTGGCGTAGGCGTCGCGCATGGCGCGCAGCAGCGAGGTCTTGCCGGCGCCGTTGACGCCGAGCAGGCCGATCCGGTCACCGGGGCCGAGCTGCCAGGTGAGGTTCTCCAGCAGCAGCTTGGGGCCGGCCTTGACGGTGACGCCTTCCAGGTCGAAGACGGTGCGGCCGAGCCGGGCGTTGGCGAACTTCATCAGCTCGCTCTTGTCCCGGGGGTCCGGCACGTCGGCGATCAGGGCGTTGGCCGCCTCGATCCGGTAGCGCGGCTTGGAGGTGCGGGCGGGGGCGCCGCGGCGCAGCCAGGCCAGCTCCTTGCGGGCGAGGTTCTGGCGCTTCTGCTCCTCGACGGCCTCGATCCGGGAGCGCTCGGCGCGGGAGAAGACGTAGTCGGAGTAGCCGCCCTCGTACTCGTGCACCTCGCCGTGCTGGACGTCCCACATCCGGGTGCAGACCTGGTCGAGGAACCAGCGGTCGTGGGTGACGCAGACCAGCGCGGAGCGGCGCTTCTGCAGGTGCTGGGCGAGCCAGTTGATGCCCTCGACGTCGAGGTGGTTGGTGGGCTCGTCGAGGATGATCAGCTCGGGGGAGCCGAGCAGCAGCTTGGCGAGGGCGATCCGGCGTCGCTCGCCGCCGGAGAGCGGGCCGATGACGGTGTCGAGGCCGTCGGCGAAGCCGGGCAGGTCGAGGCCGCCGAAGAGGCCTTCGATGATGTCGCGGATCCGGGCGTCGCCGAGCCACTCGTGGTCGGCGCGGTCGGCGATGACCTCGTGCCGGATGGTGGCCTTCGGGTCGAGCGAGTCGTGCTGGGTGAGGACGGCCGGTTCGAGGTTGCCGCTCCAGGTGATCCGGCCGCCGTCGGGCTCCTCCAGCTTGGCGAGCATCCGGATCAGGGTGGTCTTGCCGTCGCCGTTGCGGCCGACGACGCCGATCCGGTCGCCGTCGCTCACGCCCAGGCTGACCGCGTCCAGCAGGGTGCGGGTGCCGTAGACCTTCGTGACGGACTCGATGGTGGCGAGGTTGACGGCCACGTGTGCTGCGCTCCTGGGTTCGGCGGTCGGGGGCGGGCCCAGCCCGCCCCTCTCTCGGGGACGACCCGATCACCCCAGCCTAATGGGCGGGCCGCGACGCCCTCACCGCGTCGAGCGCCCCCCACCACGCCGCCCGAGCGACGCCCCCGGCACACCGGAGGACCGACGCCCTCACCGCACCGGACGCGGCACCCCACCCCGTCGGAGTCAGACGACCGAGGCCCCCGGCACCGGCCCGTAGGTGGCGTGCGCGGCCCGGCAGGTGCCGGAGGCCAGCAGCGCCCGGGCGACGGTGGCCGCCGCCTCGGCGTCCTTGGCCAGGAAGGCGCAGGTCGGTCCGGAGCCGGAGACCAGGGCGCCGAGCGCACCGGCCTCGGTGCCGGCCCGCAGGGTGGCGGCCAGCGCGGGGCGCAGGGAGAGCGCGGCGGCCTGGAGGTCGTTGGTGAGCGCGCCGGCCAGGGCGACGGCGTCGCCGTCGGCGAGGGCGGCGAGCAGGGCCCGGTCGGCGTCGGGGGTGGGCACCTGGAGGTCGCTGGAGCCGGTGCCGGCCTCCTCGCGGAGCCGGTCGCACTCGCGGAAGACGGCGGGGGTGGACAGGCCGCCGTCGGCGACCGCGAAGACCCAGTGGAAGGTGCCGTCGACCGGCAGCGGTTCCAGGATCTCGCCCCGGCCGCGGCCCAGCGCGACACCGCCGAGCAGGGCGAAGGGCACGTCGGAGCCCAGTTCGGCGGCGAGGTCCAGCAGCACCGGGAGCGGGGTGTCGAGCTGCCACAGCGCGTCGCAGGCGACCAGCGCGGCGGCGCCGTCGGCGCTGCCGCCGGCCATGCCGCCGGCGACCGGGATGGCCTTGGCGATGTGCAGGTGGACGCCCGGGTCGGCGATCCCGTGGTGGGCGGCGAGCAGCCGGGCGGCGCGGGCGGCGAGGTTGCTGTCGTCGAGCGGGACGGCGTCGGCGTCGGGGCCCGAGCAGGACAGCGTCACGCCGTCCGCCGGGGTGGCCGTGACCTCGTCACCGAGCGCGACCGCGAAGAAGACGTTGGCCAGGTCGTGGAAGCCGTCGGCGCGCAGTCCGCCGACCCCGAGCTGGGCGTTGACCTTGGCCGGTACCCGTACGGTGATCACTCGCCGTCCTCAGCAGGCTCGTGTCCGGCGGGCTTGTGCTCCACCGGCTTCTGCTCCACCGGCGGCTTCTGCTCCACCGGCTTGTGCTCGGCGATCGCGGCGAACTGCTCCACCGTCAGCATCTCGCCGCGCAGCTTGTGGTCGATCCCGGCGGCCGCGAGCGCCTGCTCGGCCCCGGCGGCGGAGCCGGCCCAGCCGGCCAGCGCGGCGCGCAGGGTCTTGCGGCGCTGGGCGAACGCGGCGTCGACCACCGCGAACACCTGCTCGCGGGTGGCGGTGGTCCTCGGCGGCTCGCGGCGGATCAGCGAGACCAGCCCGGAGTCGACGTTGGGGGCGGGCCAGAACACGTTCCGCCCGATCGCGCCGGCCCGCTTCACGTCGGCGTACCAGTTGGCCTTGACCGAGGGAACGCCGTAGACCTTGTTGCCGGGCTTGGCGGCGAGCCGGTCGGCGACCTCGCTCTGCACCATCACCAGGGTCCGCTCGATGCTGGGGAAGGTCGCCAGCATGTGCAGCAGGACGGGCACGGCCACGTTGTACGGCAGGTTGGCGACCAGCGCGGTGGGCGCCGGCCCGGGCAACTCGGTGACCTCCATGGCGTCGCTGAGGACCAGCGCGAAGGCGTCCGCCTTGCGGGGCATCCGGCCCGCGACGGTGTCCGGCAGGTGCCGGGCGAGCACCGGGTCGATCTCGACCGCGGTGACGTGCCGGGCGACGTCCAGCAGCGCCAGCGTGAGGGAGCCGAGCCCCGGCCCGACCTCCACCACCGCGTCCTGCTCCGTCACCTCGGCGGCGCGGACGATCCGCCGCACGGTGTTGCCGTCGATGACGAAGTTCTGCCCGCGCTGCTTGGTCGGCTTCACGCCGAACGCGGCCGCCAGTTCGCGGATGTCGGCGGCGCCCAGCAGGTGGCTGTCAGGGGTGGGGTCGGTGCTGCTCACGCGCCAAGGATACGGGCGCGGGCGGCACTCAGAGTTCGACCACCGCGGCGAGGTCGATCTCCACGGGGTACGGGACCGAGGTACGGAGCACCCCTTCGTGCTGGGCGACGGGCAAGTAGACGCCCTTCTCCTCGTCCCGGTGGAACTCGTGGACGATGGGCAGGTCGTCGATGCCGCGCTCGACCCGCCAGTAGTGGGGGATGCCCTTCTCGGCGAACTGCCCGGGCTTGCCGAAGCGGTCCCTGGCCCGGGTCCCGGGCGACACCACCTCGACGGCCAGAACCACGGACTCGACCGGCAGACAGTCCAGCTCGAAGACGTCGAGACCGGTCTTGTCGAACACCACCACATCGGGCTTGGCCGTGTTGCTCTCGTCCAGCAGCATGCACCGCTCCAGCAGGACCGCACAGGGCTCGACGCGCGCAGCGAACAGCCCTCGCTCCAGCCCCGAACGCACCAGGTCATGCCAGAAGTTCGTCTGCCCCCGGACCACAATGACTCCGTCCACCAGATCCCACTCGAACGGCAGGTCGAAATCCTGAGCCTGCTCGTACGTCCAGCCCTGGGCTGGCGGAAGGAACCATTCGACGCGATCGTCCACGGGTTCGCTGATCGGCTCGGCGGTCATTGCCACCTCCCTCACTGCACTCATGCTAACCAGCCTAGGAAGAAGCCGGGAGTGCCGAATCGTTCCTTCGAAACCCGAAACCCGTTCGACCCGCTCAGTACCCGAAGGCCCGTGCCGTGTTCGCCGCGATCGCCGTCGACAGCTCGTCCTCGTGCAGCCCCAGGGTCGCCGCCATCGACCGCACCGTGACCGGGATGAGGTACGGCGCGTTCGGCCGCCCCCGGTACGGGTGCGGGGTGAGGAAGGGGGCGTCGGTCTCGACCAGGATCCGGTCGAGCGGGGTGGCGAGCAGGGCGTCGCGCAGCGGCTGGTTGGCCTTGAAGGTGACCGGGCCGGCGAAGGAGAGGTACCAGCCGTGCTCGGCGCAGACCTTCGCCATCCCGGCGTCGCCGGAGTAGCAGTGGAAGACGGTCCGTTCCGGGGCGCCCTCGGCCAGCAGGACGGCGATGACGTCCTCGTGGGCGTCGCGGTCGTGGATGACCAGGGCCTTGCCGTGCCGCTTGGCCATCTCGATGTGGCGGCGGAACGACTCCTTCTGGATCTCCACGCCCTCCGGCCCGGTGCGGAAGTAGTCCAGCCCGGTCTCGCCGACGGCGCGGACCTGCGGCAGCGCGGCCAGCGCGTCGATCTCGGCGAGCGCCTCGTCCAGCGCCGCCTGCCCGCCCGCGAGCCGCTGCTGCCCGGACCACCCGTCGGCGTCGCCGAGGAAGATCCGCGGCGCCTCGTTGGGGTGCAGGGCGACGGCCGCGTGCACCTGCTCGTACTGCGCCGCCAGCTCGGCGGCCCAGCGCGAGCCGGGCACGTCGCAGCCCACCTGGACGACCGTGGCGACCCCGACCGAGGCGGCCCGGGCGAGCCCCTCGGCCGGGGTGCCGGCCTGCATGTCGAGGTGGGTGTGCGAGTCGGCCACCGCCACGGCCAGGGGTTGCGGCAGCGGCGGCGGGGTCGACCGGTCGTCGTCCTTGCCGGCCATCAGGAGGCCGGCTTCTCTTCGAGGCGCGGGAACAGGATCTCGCCCTTGGTGACGGTGGCGCCGACGGGCAGCCGGCCCCAGTCACCGGTGGTGGCGATGCGCTGGTCGGCGAGCGCGCCGAGGCCCTCGGCGGCGCCCAGCGAGGCCCACAGCTTCTCGGCGGTGGACGGCATCACCGGGTTGAGCAGCACGGCGGTGCCGCGCAGCGCCTCGGCGGCGGTGTAGAGGATGGTGGCGAGGCGGGCCTGGCCCTCCTCGGACTCGTCCTTGGCGACCTTCCACGGCTCCTGCGTGGTGAGGTAGCCGTTGACCTGCTTGACGAACTCGAAGATCGCCGCGAGGCCGCCGGCGAAGTCCAGCTCCTCGCCGATCTTGGCGTCGGCGGCGGCGACGGCGGCGGCCAGCCCGTCCGCGACGGCCTGCTCGGCCTCGCCCGCGGCGGTGGCGACCGGCAGCGTCCCGCCGAAGTACTTGCCGACCATCGCGGCGACCCGGGAGGCCAGGTTGCCGAAGTCGTTGGCGAGCTCGGAGGTGTAGCGGGCGGTGAAGTCCTCCCAGGAGAACGAGCCGTCCGTGCCGAACGGGATCGCCCGCAGGAAGTAGTAGCGGTACGCGTCGACGCCGAAGTGCGAGGTGAGGTCGGTGGGCGCGATGCCGGTCAGGTTGGACTTGGACATCTTCTCGCCGCCGACCATCAGCCAGCCGTTGGCGACGACCCGCTTGGGCAGCGGCAGGCCCGCGGCCATCAGCATGGCCGGCCAGATCACCGCGTGGAAGCGCAGGATGTCCTTGCCGACCAGGTGGACGGAGGCCGGCCAGAGCTCGGCGAAGCGCTCCGGGTCGCTGCCGTAGCCGGCCGCGGTGATGTAGTTCTGCAGCGCGTCGACCCAGACGTAGAGGACGTGCTTCTCGTCCCAGGGCAGCGGCACGCCCCAGTTGAAGGTGGAGCGGGAGATCGAGAGGTCCTTGAGGTCCTGCTCGACGAAGCGCAGCACCTCGTTGCGAGCCGAGGCCGGCTGGATGAAGCCGGGGTTGGCGGCGTAGAACTCCAGCAGCCGCTCGGCGTAGGCGGAGAGGCGGAAGAAGTAGTTCTCCTCCTCCAGCCACTCGACCGGCTTCTTGTGGACGGAGCAGAGCTTCTCGTCCTCGGTGGCGCCGTCGAGCAGTTCGGCGGGGAGCTTGAACTCCTCGCAGCCGACGCAGTAGGGGCCGGAGTAGCCGCCCTTGTAGATCTCGCCCTTGTCGAACAGGTCCTGGACGAACTCCTGCACCCGGGCGGTGTGCCGCTCCTCGGTGGTGCGGATGAAGTCGTCGTTGGCGATCTCCAGGTGCTGCCAGAGCGGCTTCCAGGCCTCCTCGACCAGCTTGTCGCACCACTCCTGCGGGCTGACGCCGTTGGCCTCGGCGGTCCGCATGATCTTCTGACCGTGCTCGTCGGTGCCGGTCAGGTACCACACCTTCTCGCCGCGCTGGCGGTGCCAGCGGGTGAGGACGTCGCCCGCCACGGTGGTGTACGCGTGGCCCAGGTGGGGACGGTCGTTGACGTAGTAGATCGGAGTGGAAACGTAGTACGCCGGGGCGCTCGTCCCGGTGGTGCTGTGGTCTGAAGTGGCCGCCATGGTCGGAAAGCTTAGTCGGGCCCGAACGCACCCCTCGACCGGATATCGCCCGGGCGTACCGCGGGGCCGCCCGCCGCACTGCTCGCGACGGGCGGCCCCGGCCGCGCTCCCCCGGACCCGTCGGCCCGGTCGGCTCAGGACCCGTCGGCCCGGTCAGCCCAGGAGCCGCGACCAGAACCGGGCCCAGCGCCCCTGCGGCCGGGCGGGCCCGGTGGCCGGGGCCGGCCGGGCCGGCTCGGCGTGCGCGGGGTAGCCGGGGGCGTGCTGCCAGGGCTGGTCGGCGCCGGCCACCCGGCCCTCGCGCATGATCCGGACGGTGTGTCCACCGCAGCCCGGGCAGGTCGGCTTGAGCAGCGGGGACGGCACCCGGACACCGTTGGCGTGGTACTCGAACACGATGTGACCGTCCCGGGCCACGTGGTGCTCGATGTCGTACGCCTGCTCCCAGCCGTACCCGCAGCGCAGGCAGGCGAAGGAGTAGGCCTCCCGGACGGTCTCGACGGGAGTGTGCGCCCGCCCCGCCAGGCCGGGGGCGTTCAGCGCGTTGCCACTGCGGGGGCTACCGATCGTGTCGCTCATAGCCAACTCCCAGTGCCCGTCGGGCGCTCGCCCGGCTGGGTCTTTCCGTTCAAGGAAATGCCCGTACCGCCCTGGCTGACGCCCTTCTTGTGAAGACTTGGATGCGGGTTGGCGAGCCCTATACAAAGGGCGCGTCGGGAACCGGAATCCGGGGTCGAACCTTCATCGCAGCGGGCGTTTAGCCGGGCCTTCCCTCCAAGGTACGACTCCCCGCCCGCCACGCAACCCCCGGAATTCACCCCTTTTTCAAAGCCCCTTCCACGGCTTCCCGCTTCGCCGCGACGACCGCGTCGAAGACCTCCCGCTTGGGCACGGACAGTTCGACCGCGACCGCCGCGATGGCCTCCTTGCGCCGCTCCCCGGCCTCCTCCCGGACGGCCACCAGCCGGGCCAGTTCGGCCGGGGTCAGCTCCTGGGGCGCGGCCGGCGGGGCGCCCGCGACCACGACGGTGATCTCGCCCCTGACGCCGTCCGCGGCCCAGGCCGCCAGCTCGCCGATCGGCCCGCGCTTGACCTCCTCGTAGGTCTTGGTGAGCTCGCGGCACACGGCGGCCGGGCGCTGCGGCCCGAAGGCCTCCGCCATCGCGGCCAGCGCCTCGGCGATCCGGTGCGGCGCCTCGAAGAAGACCATGGTGCGCGGTTCGGCGGCGACGGTGGCCAGCTGCCGGGCCCGGTCGCCGGTCTTGCGCGGCAGGAAGCCCTCGAAGGTGAAGCGGTCGACCGGCAGGCCGGACAGCGCGAGCGCGGTGAGCACCGCGGACGGCCCGGGCACCGCGGTGACCTTGACGTCGGCCTCGACGGCGGCGGCCACCAGCCGGTAGCCGGGGTCGGAGACGGACGGCATCCCGGCGTCGGTGACCAGCAGCACCCGGGCGCCGCCGAGGAGCGCCTCGACCAGCTCGGGGGTGCGGCCGACCTCGTTGCCCTCGAAGTAGGAGACGACCCGCCCGGCCGGGGTCACCCCGAGGGCCTGGGTGAGCCGGCGCAGCCGCCGGGTGTCCTCCGCCGCGATGACGTCCGCCGTGGCCAGCTCGGTGAGCAGCCGGGGCGGGGCGTCCGAGACGTCGCCGATGGGGGTGCCTGCGAGAACGAGTACTCCTGTCACGGGCCCCATCCTCGCAGCTCCGGGCCGCCGGGGCGTTTGGTGACGATTCGGTCAGCTTCCGAGGGACCGGTCACACGTACGAGGAGCGCCCCTACGATGTGGCGGATGAACGGCGACACGGCGGCGCAGACGCCCACGGGTACGGACCACTCCGCGCGGGGCGGTGTCGGCCTGCCGTCCCCCCGCTCACCGGAGTCACCCCTGACACCGGAGCCACCCCTGGCACCCGCGCCCTGGCGGGAGCGCCTGGCCGGGTTCGGCTACCGGGCCCGCCCGACCGGCACGCTCACCGAGCGCCTCGTCCCGCCGATGCCGGACGGCCCCGGGGTGACCCGGCCCGACGTCGCGCAGTCCCCGCTGCTGCTGCGGCTGGGCCTGCGGCTGCCGCAGGGCCTCTGGTACTTCCTGTGCCGCTGGTCCGGCTGGCTGGGCCCGGTCGCGGTCGCGGTGTTCGCCGGGCTGCTGCGGTTCACCGGCCTCGGCCAGCCGCACGCGATCATCTTCGACGAGACGTACTACGCCAAGGACGCCTACGCGCTCTGGCACGGCGGCTACGAGATCAACTGGCCGGAGGACGCCAACACGACGATCATGACGCCGGGCGCGGCCGTGCCGTACCGCTCGACGCCGTCGTACGTGGTGCACCCGCCGGTGGGCAAGTGGATCATCGGCGCGGGCGAGCAGCTGTTCGGCATGAACCCCTTCGGCTGGCGGTTCGCCGTGGCCCTGCTCGGCACCCTGTCGGTGCTGATGCTGGCCCGGATCGCCCGCCGGATGTTCCGCTCCACCCTGCTGGGCTGCGTGGCCGGCCTGCTGCTCTCGGTGGACGGCCTGCACCTGGTGCTCAGCCGCACCGCCCTGCTCGACCTGGTGGTGATGTTCTGGATCCTCGCCGCCTTCGGCTTCCTGGTCCTGGACCGGGACCGCACCCGGGCCCGGCTCGCGGCCAGGCTCGGCGGGGTCGAGGACGCGGTGCTCGCCCAGCGGCTCCACCTGGGCTGGCGCCCGTACCGGATCGCGGCCGGCGTCTGCGTCGGCCTGACCTGCGCCACCAAGTGGAGCGGCCTGTACGTCGCGGCCGCGTTCGGCCTGATGACCGTGCTGTGGGACGTCGGCGCCCGCCGGCTGGCCGGCGCCCCGCGCCCGTACCCGGCGGTGCTGGCCCGGGACGTGGTGCCCGCCTTCGTGTCGGTCGTCGTGGTCTCGGTCGCGGTCTACGTGGCGTCCTGGTGGGGCTGGTTCGCCAGCAGCAACGCGCCCGGCCAGGGCGGCTGGGGCCGGGACTGGGCGGTCGGCCGCTCCACCGACTACCCGTGGATACCCGAGGGCCTGCGGGCCCTGTGGCACTACCACTCGACGGTCTACGAGTTCCACACCCACCTGACCGACCCGCACACCTACCAGTCGAACCCGTGGTCCTGGCTGGTGCTGGGCCGCCCGGTGTCCTTCTACTACGAGTCCCCCAAGCTCGGCCAGAGCGGCTGCACCGTCGCCGACTGCGCCCGTGAGGTGCTGGGCATCGGCACCCCGCTGCTCTGGTGGACGGCCCTGCTGGCGCTGGTCTACTGCCTGTGGCTCTGGGCCTTCCGCCGGGACTGGCGGGCCGGTGCGCTGCTGTGCGGCCTGGCCGCCGGCTACCTGCCGTGGTTCCTCTACCAGCAGCGGACGATCTTCCTCTTCTACGCGGTGGTCTTCGTCCCGTTCCTGGTGCTCGCCGTGACGATGCTGATCGGCGCGCTGATCGGGCCGGCCGGCGCCTCCCGGGACCGCCGGATCATCGGCTCGGCCGCGGCCGGGCTGCTGGTGCTGCTGATCATCTGGAACTTCCTGTACTTCTATCCGCTGTTCACCGGGCAGACCATCCCGCTGAGCGACTGGCGTGCCCGGATGTGGTTCAACAGCTGGATCTGAGACCCCCGTGACCAGCGGCGGAAGCGTCCGGGGAGGGCACGCACACGGTCCCCCTCCAACCGTCCGAACCCGTCCACAACACGTACCAGATCCGTCACAAGTCCCCGGCGTTTCGTCGGCGCACCGATCCGCCCTGCCTAGGGTGGGGGGAGTACCGCGTTTCCGGCCCCGCCGGTTGCGCCCGGCCGCGAGACCCCTGGGGGATTTGCACCATGCGCAGTGGCGCGAAGATCGGCATCATCACCGGCGTGTCCATCGCCGTCCTCGCGGGCGGTGGCTACGGGGCCTACAGCCTGATGGGCGGGTCGGACTCCTCGTCCGGCGACAAGAAGCCCCGCACGGTGGTCGCCGAGCCGCCCACGGCCGACCAGGCGGCGAGCGGTGCGAAGGACTTCCTGGCGGCCTGGACCTCCGGCGACATCGCCAAGGCGGCCTCGCTGACCGACGACCCGGCCGCGGCCACCACGGCGCTGACGGCCTTCAGGGACCAGGTGAAGCCGAGCGCGCTGACCCTGTCCCCGGCCGGCCCGGCCACGCCGCAGGCCTTCGCCTCGGCGACCGGCACCCCGGCCCCGGCCAAGCCGACCGGCGCGGCCTCGGCGACCCCGTCCGCGGGTGCCACCGCCGGCGCCACCGACTCGCCGTCCGCCGCCGCCTCCCCCTCCGGGCCCACCGGCGTGCTGATGGGCTTCAAGGCCCGCGCCGAGTTCGCCGGCACCAGCCGGGTCTGGGACTACAACGGCTTCCTCGGCGTCGTGAAGATGAGCGACAACACCCCGGCCGTGCACTGGGCGCCCTCGGTGATCCACCCGCACCTGTCCGGCAACGAGACCATCGCCACCCAGCAGGTCTTCGCCCCGCCGTCCACCGTGGTGGACCGCAACGGCAAGGCGCTGCAGGGCGCCTCGCTCACCCCGGCGCTGATGGCCACGCTCCAGGACAACGCCCACAAGCTGCTGCCGCCGGACCCGAACAAGGACCAGGACGCGGGCAGCGCGGTGGTGATCACCGACCCGGCCGGCAAGACCGCCGCGGACAAGCTGTTCACCATCGTCGAGCCCAAGCCCGGCAAGCCGTTCAAGGTGACCATCGACAACACCCTCCAGGCCGCCGCCGAGAAGGCGATGACCGACCTGGGCGGCAAGCAGGGCTCCATCGTGGCCGTCGAGCCCAGCACCGGCCAGGTGCTGGCCTTCGCCAACGCCCCGGCCACCGGCCAGAACCGGGCCTTCACCGGCCTGCTCGCCCCCGGTTCGACGATGAAGATCGTCACCTCGACGGCCCTGCTGGAGTCCGGGCTCACCCCGGACAGCAACGTGGCCTGCCCGGAGAAGAGCAGCAACCCGGTGGCGATCCCGAACGACTTCCCCGGCGCCTTCCCGGACTACTCGCTCCAGAAGGACTTCATGGTGTCCTGCAACACCGCCTTCATCAACCAGGGCCTGACCAGCCTCAAGCCCGAGACGCTGTCCGGCACCGCCAAGGACGTGTACGGCATCGGCCTGGAGTGGAAGACCGGCCTGCCGAACGCCGACGGCAAGATCCCGGCGACCCCGGGCAGCAAGGACGAGCAGGCGATGAACTACATCGGCCAGGGCAAGGTCCAGATGAACCCGCTGGCCATCGCCTCGATCACGGCGACCGTCCAGAGCGGCGCGTTCAAGCAGCCGATCCTGGTCGCCGGCCTGCCCCAGCAGCAGGCGGCCCGGCAGATCTCGCCGGACGTCGCCGCCAAGCTGCGCGCGATGATGAACGCCACCGCCGTCGGCGGCACGGCCAGCCAGGTGATGGCCGGGATCACCGACAACGCGGGGGCCAAGACCGGCTCCGCCGAGGTCCAGGGCGCGTCCACCACCAACAGCTGGTTCACCGCCTTCCGCGGCAACCTCGCGGTCGCCGCCGAGGTCCAGGGCGGCGGCCACGGCGTGGACGCGGCCGGCCCGGCCGTGGCCTCGCTGCTCAAGTCCGGCAACAAGTGAGCACCTGAGTCCGGTACGCGAGGAGCCCGCCACGGACGACGTGGCGGGCTCCCGTGCGTGCGGGCCCGGTCAGCTCCTCGGCAGGGCGGGCCGCGGTACCTCCGGCGCGGGCCTGGGCGCCGCCGGGCGCCGGCTGCTCCAGCGCCGGGCCGCCAGCCGGGGCCAGATCACCAGGACGGCGGGCAGCGCCAGGTACCCGAACCGTCCGGCCGGGGCGAGCGTGAAGGCGATCGCCAGCCCGGCGGCCAGCAGGTCGGCGGCGGCGATCGCGGAGACCGGAGGCCGGGCCACCAGCCAGATCGCCACCCCGACCAGGGCCAGGGTCATCAGCGCGAGGGAGACGGTGTGCCCGGTCGGCCCGAAGCCGGCCAGCACCTTGCCGGGCAGCGGGCTGCCCGCCGGGGTGCGGATCGCGGTCATCCCGAGCGGGAAGCGCACCACCTGGTCGCGCAGCGCCTGCGGCTGGGTCAGGACGGACGGCAGCAGCACCGCCGCGCTCACCCCGGCCCCGATCAGCGCGGTACGGGCGGCGGGCCGCCGGCCGTACAGCCGCCACAGCAGCAGGACGGCCACCGGCAGGGCGGGCCAGGCGGTCCACTTGAGGCTGCAGGCGAGGGCGAGCACCAGCCCGGCGGCGACGGTGCGGTCCCGCTCGGCGAGCGCCATGGCCAGGCAGCAGACCCCGATCAGCGGCAGGTCGACGCCGCCGACCACCAGGGCCAGCGCTATCAGCGGCGAGGCGGTGAGGACGGCCAGCGGCAGCAGCGGGGCGCGATGGCCGTCGGTGCCGGGCCGGGTGGGCCGGAGCAGCCGCCAGGCGGCCAGCAGGCAGACCACGAAGGTGAGGGCGAACCAGATCCGGGCGTCCCCGGCGACCCGGGCGAAGGCGGTGGAGCTGCCGAGCAGCTGGCGCGGCAGTCCGAACAGGGACATCGCCGGGAGGTAGGGGTTGTAGTCGGTGACCACCACCGGGTGCGGGAGGTAGACGTCGCCGGTGGTGAGCATCAGGTGGGCCGAGCGTTCGACCACCATCACCTCGGACTGGTGGCGGCCGGTCACCGCGAGCAGCCCGAGCGGCGCCAGCACGGCCCCGAGCAGGGCGACCACGGCGGCGGCCTCGGCCGCGAAGCGGCGCGGCAGGGTGAGGCAGAGCAGCCCGGCCACCACGTAGGCGGGGGCCGCGACCAGGCCCCACAGCCGCTGGTTGGCCAGGTCGGAGACGAGCGGGAAGGCCGCGGCCCAGCCGGCCGCGATCAGACAGCCGAGCAGCTGCACCCAGCGCAGCGAGGCGAGCCGGGCGGGATTCCACCGAACGGGCGTGGGCGGGAAGGTGCTCTCACCACGCTGGCGGGGGAACGGGCGGCCGGTGGAGCCCGTCGGCGGCCGTCCGGGTCTGGGCGGCGGTTCGGCGTCGATGGTCGGGGCCGGCGTTCTGGAACGGCCGGTGAAGCGGCCGCGCGGGCGGGAGAAGCCGGGCGTGCGGGTGCTCACCATGGTGGAAGGTTATGGCGGCGAACCGGGCGCTGTCGCCACCGCCTCGGGCCCCGGTCGGGACGCTACGCGCGTAGGGCCGCCGGGTGTCGTACCACGCGGCGGCCCTTCACGATTGGATAACGGCCCGGCGGCCGACGCCCTGGTCAGCCGGTGCCGGTCCCGCTCGGGACGGCCGGCCGCTCGGCGCGCTCCAGGCGGGAGTGCTTGACGCTGTAGCCGAAGTAGACGACCAGGGCGACGGCGAGGGCGATCGCCCCGGCCCGGAAGGTGTCGGCGTGCAGGCCGGTGATCAGGTAGACGCAGAAGCCGACGCTGAGCAGCGGGACGACCGGGTAGCCGGGGACCTTGAAGCCGCGCGGCAGGTCGGGCTGGGTGCGGCGCAGCACGATCACGCCGATCGAGACCACCGAGAAGGCGATCAGGGTGCCCAGGCTGGTGATGTCGGCCAGCACGTTCAGCGGGATGAACGCGGCCAGCGCGCCCACGCCGAGCCCGACCACCAGGGTGTTCCAGACCGGGGTGCCAGTGCGCGGGGAGAGCTCGGCGAAGCGCCTGGGCAGCAGGCCGTCGCGGCCCATCGAGTAGAGGATGCGGGTCTGCCCGTAGATCACCACCAGCGTGATGCTGAAGATCGAGACGATCGCGCCGACCGCGAAGATCATCGCGGGCCAGCTCTGGCCGGTGATGTCCTGGAGGATCTGGGCGAGCCCGGCCTCCTGGCCGTCGAACTTCTGCCACGGCTGGGCGCCGATGCCGGCCAGCGCGACCAGGATGTAGAGCAGGGTCACCACGACCAGCGAGATGATGATCGCCATCGGCATGGTCCGGCGCGGGTTCTTGACCTCCTCACCGGCGGTGGACACGGCGTCCAGGCCGATGAAGGAGAAGAAGATGCTGGACGCGGCGACCTGCACGCCGCCGATGCCGAGCGGCATGAACGGGGTCAGGTTGCCGGAGTGGAAGCCGGTGAGCGCGACGCCGATGAACAGCAGCAGGATCACGATCTTGACCGCGACCATGGCGGCGTTGACCTTCACCGACTCGCTGACCCCGCGGATCAGCAGGAAGCAGACCATGGCGACCAGCAGCAGCGCCGGCAGGTTGAACCAGTGGGTGCTGTCCGGCGCGCCGGACAGCTGCTCGGGGATCTTGAACCCGAAGGCCAGGTCGAAGAACTTGTTCAAGTACTCGGCCCAGGTCACCGCGATGGCCGAGGCGGAGACGCCGTACTCCATCAGCAGGCAGATCCCGACGCCGAAGGCGACGCCCTCGCCGAGGGTCGCGTAGGCGTAGGAGTACGAGGAGCCGGAGACCGGGATCGCGGAGGCCATCTCGGCGTAGCAGAGCGCCGTGAGCCCGGCGGTGACCGCGGCGATCACGAAGGACAGGATGACCGCCGGACCGGCCGACGGCACCGCCGTGTTGAGCACGAAGAAGATGCCGGTGCCGATGGTGGCGCCGATGCCGATCGCGGACAGCTGCCAGAGCCCGATCGAGCGGCGCAGGTGGATGCCGGAGCGGCCGCCCTCCTCGGGTGCGCCGGCCGGAAGGCCGTGGCCCTCGCTCTCGGCGAGCAGGGTCGAGACGGGCTTGCGGCGCAGCAGACGCGCACCGAGGGTGTTGCTGGCCAAAACTGCTGTCCTTCTGGGCGGGGGAGGGTGTCCTGGTGGCCGGTCACTCCGAGTACTGGGGGGTGACTTCGGGGACCAACCGAACAAACATGGGACAGTACCCGGCAAAGGCGCCAGTGTCGCAAACAAACAATACCGATCCGCGCATTGTACGAATCGGCGCACCAGAGCTCACAAACCGGACACTTCGCACGCGGCGGATCTTCCGGGCATCGGATAAAAGACCAGGTCAGCACCCCTGTCCGAGTCAGCGGCCGAGCACCGCCCGCATCACCGAGCGGGCGATCGGGGCGGCCAGCGCGCCACCCGTGACGTCCGTGGCGTCACTGTCCGCGACCACCACCGCCACCGCGACCGGCGCCACGGCGGCCGAACCGGCCGGCGCGGCCCAGGAGATGAACCAGGCGTACGGCGTCCCGCTGTTGTCCACCCCGTGCTGGGCGGTACCGGTCTTGCCGCCGACCACCGCCCCGGGGATCCGGGCGTTGCCGCCGGTGCCGTTCTCCACCACGTCCGTCATCAGCTTCCGCAGCTGCCCGGCCACCGCCGGGGTCAGCGCCTGCCGGTACACGGCCGGCCCGCGCACCTCGACCACGGTGCCGTCGCTCCTGGTCAGCCGGTCCACCAGCCGCGGCCGCATCACCGTCCCGCCGTTGGCGACCCCGGCCGCGACCATCGCCATCACCAGCGGGGTGGCCGCGGTGTCGAACTGCCCGATCGAGGAGAGCGCCAGCTGCGCCGGGTCCATCGCGGTGTCGACGTTCGACCGGGCCGGGCGCACCGGCACGTCCAGCTTCGGGTCGTTGAAGCCGAAGCCCTCGGCCGTCGCCACCAGCCTCTCCACCCCCGTCCGCACCCCCAGGTGGCCCAGCACGCTGTTGCAGCTGGCGGTCATCGCCGCGTCCAGCGACAGCCCGGGCCGGTCGCAGGCCGCGCTGTCGTTCACCAGCGGCGTGGTCGTCCCCGGCAGCACGTACGGGAAGGGCGCGTCGGTCGGCGCGTCCGGGTCGGTCACCACCCCGGCCGCCAGCGCCGCCGCGGCGGTGACCACCTTGAAGGCCGAGCCCGGAGGGTAGGTCTGGCGCAGCGCCCGGTTGAGCATCGGCTGGTCGGGGTCGGCCTGCAGCCGGTTCCAGGCCGTCTGGTCGGCCCCCGCCGAGCCGGCGAAGTCGCCCGGGTCGTAGGAGGGGGTGCTGGCCAGCGCCAGGATCCGCCCGGTGGCCGGCTCGATCGCGACCACCGCGCCCTTCTGGTCGCCGAGCCCGCGCACCGCGGCCTGCTGGGCGGCCCGGTCGATCGTGGTGAGGACGTTCCCGCCGGGGCTGCGCCGGCGGGTGAGCGCGTCCCGGAGCGACCAGCCGGTCAGCCGGCCGTCGGTGCCGTTCAGCAGGCCGTCCTCGGTGCCCTCCAGCTGGCTGTTGCCGTACGCCTGGGAGGAGAAGCCGGTGACGGCGGCGTACGTCGTCCCGTCGGCGTAGGTGCGCTTGTAGGCGTACCGGCCGCCGGTGGGCCGGGAGCCGGTCACCGGCTGCCCGTCGACCAGGACGTCCCCGCGCGGCCGGGCGTAGCGCTCGACGACCAGCCGCTGGTTGGCGCTGTTGCGGTCCAGGTCCCGGGCCTCGAAGACCTGCACCCGGGTGGCCTGCACGCACAGCGCCCCGACCAGCAGCAGGCAGAAGGTGGCCGCCCGGCGCCCGGTGACCGAGATCCCGGGCAGCCCCTGCGGCCCGTTGCCCCGCGGCCCGAGGCCGGCCATCACCGCGCCTCCGGTCCGGCGCCGGGCCCCTGCTCCGGACCGGCCACGGGCGCGGTCACGGGGAGCGGCGCGGGCGCGGGGACCGGCCGCCGGGCGTCGTCGCTCATCCGCACCAGCAGCGCCACGATGATCCAGTTGGTCACCACCGACGACCCCCCCTGGGCGATGAACGGCATCGTCATCCCGGTCAGCGGGATCAGCGCCAGCACCCCGCCCGCCACCACGAACACCTGGAGGCCGACGATCGCGGCCAGTCCGATCGCCAGCAGCCGCCCGAACGGGTCGCGCAGCGCGATGCCGGTCCGGAAGCCGCGCGAGACCAGCACCGCGTACAGCAGGAACACCGCGAACAGCCCGGTCAGGCCGAGCTCCTCGCCGATGGTGGCGAGGATGAAGTCCGACTTGGCGGCGAAACCGATCAGCACCGAGTGCCCGTCGCCCAGTCCGGTGCCCAGCTCTCCGCCCCAGGCGAAGGCGAACAGCGACTGGGCGATCTGGTTGGCGCCCTTGCCCGCCGCGATCGAGCCCAGCGGGTCCAGCCAGTCCACCACCCGGCTGTGCACGTGCGGCGAGAGCCAGCCCACCGTCACCGCGCCGACCGCCGCCAGGCCCAGCCCGATCGCGATCCAGCCGGTGCGCGCGGTGGCCACGTAGAGCATCACCACGAACAGCCCGAAGTACAGCAGGGCCGTCCCGAGGTCGGTCTCCAGCACCAGCACCCCGACGAAGGCCGCCCAGATCAGCAGCACCGGCCCGAGCACCCGCCCGCGCGGCAGCTGCCAGCGCCAGACCCGGCGGCCGGTGAGCGCCAGCGCGTCCCGGTGCACCGCGAGGTAGGCGGCGAAGAAGACCGCCAGCAGGATCTTGGCGAACTCCCCCGGCTGGAAGGACAGCGGCCCGACCACGATCCAGATCCGCGAGCCGTACACCGGCGGGAAGAGGATCGGCAGCACCAGCAGGACCAGCGCCAGCAGCGCCCCGACGTGGGCGTAGCGGCGCAGCCGCCGGTGGTCGCGCACCAGCAGCAGCACGGCGGTGAACAGCCCCACCCCCAGGGCCGACCAGAGCAGCTGGGTGGAGGCGGCCTCCCGGCCGGGGGTGGCCCGGTCCAGGCGGTAGATCACCACCAGGCCGATCCCGTTCAGCAGCACCGCGATCGGCAGCAGCAGCGGGTCCGCGTACCGGGCCCGCAGGCGGACCGCGCCGTGCGCCGCCAGGGCGAGCACGCCGAGCGCCGCCCCGTACTGGGCGGCGTCGGCGGGCGCCCGCCCGTCGAGGTTCACCCCGACCTCGACGTAGCCGAACACGGCGATCAGGACGGCGGCCAGCACCAGCACCAGCTCGGTGGTGCGCCGGGGACGCACCGGCCGGACCGGCCGGACCGCGGATCTCGTCACGGCGGAGGGTGTCGCCACGGACCGTCCTGGGGGAGGCGGGAGTCGAAGGGGCCGACCGGGTCCGGACACCGGTGCCCCGGTTCGTCACCCTAACGAGCACTATCCATATATATCGACTCTTTGCCACGGTGTGTCCGCCTTTGCCACGACCGCGCCCGCCGCCCCTCACTCCGGCCGCCGCCCGGCCAGCACCGCCGCCCCCGCCCCGAACACGGCCAACAGCACGACGGAGAAAAGCAGTTCACCCCAGGGCACGGCCACCCGCCCGGTCCGGGCCGCCGTCACCACCCCGCGCACCGCCGCGTTGGCCGGCGAACCCGGCAGCACCAGCGCCGCCGCGGCCGACCCCAGCGCCGCCAGGATCCCGTACGGCGAGCGGACCAGCACCGGACGGTTGCCCAGCACCCCGGCCGACGCCCCCAGCAGCACGCAGACCACCGAGGCCACCAGCCCGGCCAGCAGCGCCCGGCCGACACCCGGCTCCCGCCCCGCCCCCGGGTCGGCCACCGCGCCGCCGACCCACCACAGCGCCGCCACCTCGCCCACCGCCAGCAGCAGCCCCGCCGTCACCGCCGCCAGCAGCGCCCCCAGGTGCACCCGCACCGGGCCCGCCACCGCCACCAGGCAGGCCCGCGAGGCCGGCGGCTCGGCCGTCAGCACACCGCGCACGCACCAGGCGCTCACCGGCACCAGCAGCCCCGCCCCGAACCCGAGCCCGCCCAGCAGCGGATCACCCGGCGTCACCCCGACCACCAGCACCAGCGCGAACGCCAGGAACGGCGGCAGCCAGGCGTGCGAGCGCACCAGCAGCTCCAGGTGGTACCGGGTCAGCGCCCCGACCTGCCCCATCACCCCTCCTCCCGCCGGCGCACCGCCAGCACCCGCAGCGCCGGGCGGCTCAGCAACAGGCCGCGCAGCAGGGCGTCCGAGTGCCCGGCCGGCACCTCCAGCCGCACCGCCGTACCGTCCAGCGCGGTCACCACCGGCCCGCCGGGCAGCCGCCGCGGCAGCGGGGCACCGTCCGCGAGGTCCACCTCGACCTCCACCACCGGCCCCCCGTCCAGCACCGGCACCGCCTCCCCGACCGGCCGCAGCCCGCCGTCCGCGCCCACCCGGTAGGCGGCGCTGGTCCGCCCGGCCAGCCGGGCCGGGTCGTGGTCCACGAACAGCACCGCGCCACCCGCCGCCGCCCGCTCGGCGGCCGCGTCGTCCAGCACCGCCCGCGCCCGCGGGTCCAGCCCGGTCCAGGCCTCGTCCAGCAGCAGCACCCGAGGCTCGGCGATCAACGCCTGCACCACCGCCACCTTCTGACAGGTGCCCTTGGACAGCCGGCTCAACGGGGTGCCCGCCCGGTCCGCGATGCCGAACCGGTCCAGCCACTGCCCCAACCGCCGCCGCGCCTCCCCCGCCGACAGCCCGTGCACCCGGCCCACACGCACCAGGTACGAGGCCGCGTCGAACGGCAGCGCCGGCGGGAACCGCTCCGGCACGTACGCCGCCGACCCGGGCCGCACCACCCGGCCGGTGCTCGGCCGCTCGATCCCGGCCGCCAGCCGCAGCAGCGTCGACTTGCCGCTCCCGTTCGCCCCGGAGATCCGCACCAACTCCCCCGGCCCGACGACCAGTCCGACGTCCCGCAGGACCCACCGCCCGCCCCGCCCGTACCGCTTGCCGACCGCGGTCAGCTCCATCCGCACCCCGCCTCCATCCGGTCCCCCGAAGGCTATCCAGCGCGGGTAAGGCCGACGTCAGCACCGCGTCCGGCAAACCCTGCCCCGCACGCCGGAGTTCACGCCGGGGCGGGCGGGTGCACCGTCCGGTCTCGTTTGGCCTTGACGAACTGATGATCCCTAGGATCGGCCGGGTGAATACCGGACGACGACCGAAGACCAGGCTCGGCAGCCTGCTGGCCGCCCTGGCGATAACGGGCGCCTCGCTGCTCCTCGGCCTGCCCGCCCACGCCGACGAACCATCAGCCGGCGCCTCCCCCGCACCGAAGGAGGCCCCCAAGGTCGACCTGATCCTGGACGTCAGCGGCTCCATGAACACCGCCGACATCCAGGGCAAGAGCCGCATCTCGGTGGCCCAGAACTCGCTGAACGAGGTGATCGACGCCCTGCCCGCGGAGACCGAGTTCGGCATCCGCACCCTCGGCGCCACCTACCCCGGCAACGACAAGAACATCGGCTGCCAGGACACCAAGCAGCTCTTCCCGGTCGGAAAGACCAACAAGGTCGAGGCCAAGACCGCGGTCGCCACCCTGCGCCCCACCGGCTGGACCCCGATGGGCCTCGCCCTGCGCGGCGCGGCCCAGGACCTCGGCAAGGGCGACGCCACCCGCCGGATCGTCCTGATCACCGACGGCGAGGACACCTGCACCCCGCCCGACCCGTGCGACGTCGCCCGCGAACTCGCCTCCCAGGGCATCCACCTGGTGGTCGACACCCTCGGCCTGGCGCACGACGACAAGACCCGCCAGCAGCTGCTCTGCATCGCCAACGCGACCGGCGGCACCTACACCGACGTCCGCACCCCCCAGCAGCTCACCGACAAGGTGAAGCAGCTGGTCGACCGCTCCAACGACACCTACACGGTGACCCCGTCCAAGACCGCCGGCACCGACAAGTGCGAGAGCGCCCCGGTGCTCACCCCCGGCGTCTACAGCGACCGGGAGAAGTTCTCCGAGCACCGCGTCTACAAGGTCCCGGTCAAGTCCGGCCAGGAACTGCGCGCCTCGGTCAGCGTCGGCCTCGACCGCGCGGTGGCCCGGGACTACGGCGTCCTGCTCCAGGCCACCAGCGCCGCCGGCCAGGAACTGGTCCGCGGCACCGACGCCGGCAGCGCCCGCGCCGACGTGATCTCCACCGGCCTGCGCTGGTCCACCAACGACTCCAAGGGCTACGTCACCGCGAGCCCCACCACCTCCGCGAAGGACAAGCCGGACACCACCGTCTGCCTGGTGGTCAGCAACTCGCTGGCCCCGCAGTCCGGCGTCCAGGCCGACCCCGGCATGCCGCTGGAGCTGACCGTGGACCTCGCCTCCGCCTCGCCCGCCCCCGAGGGCGCCGCCATGGGCCTCGGCCGCGGCTGGATCCTGCTGCTCACCCTCACCCTGGCCGGCCTGGTCCTCGGCCTGCTCGCCGGCTGGATCGCACGCTGGCGGATCGCCGTCTGGCGGGAGAACTGATCATGCGTACGACGATCCGCGGCGCCCTCGCCGCCCTCGCCCTGCTGCCCGCCCTCGCGCTGGGCGCCCCGGCCGCCTCCGCCGCCTCGCCGTCCCCGACGGCGACCGCGAGCGGCACCCCGGCCCCGGCCACCAAGGCCGGCACCTCCTTCCTGACCGCGGTCAACCTCTCCCCCGGCCAGGACGCCGATGTCGCCGTCTCCACCGGCGACTACCTCTACTGGGCGTTCGGCGCCTCCGAGGGCCAGACCCCGACGGTCAGCCTGACCGTCAACCTGGCCCCGGCCGCCGACCGGCACGGCCCGCAGACCTGGAGCGTCGAGGTCTTCGACGGGCTGCGCCGCCGCCAGGCCTGCACCGCCGGCACCCAGAACGCCACCGGCGACCAGAACACCACCTCGCTGGCGCTGAACTGCACCCTGCGCGAGGTCCGCACCTGGGCCGAGCCGTGGTCCGGCGACCCGCTGCCCGGCACCTACTACGTCCGGCTCTCGGTCACCGACGCCCCGCAGCCCGACCTCGGCCTGGCCGCCACCACCCAGCTGCACGTCGCCGCCAAGGGCAACGCCGACAACGCCCAGCCCGAGGGCGGCGAGCTCAAGGCGCCGCTGGTCCCGCCGGTCGGCGGCGGCGCGAGCACGGCCCGGGCCGCGGCCCCGGTCGCGGAGCAGGACCACTGGTACACCGGCTGGTTCTCCGGCTGGAACAGCCGCTGGTACTGGACCATCGGCGGCGGCTTCCTGGCCGCCCTGGCCGGCATCCTCGGCTACCACCTGACCCGGCACCCGCGCGGCCACCGCCCCGGCCACCACGGCGCCGTCCCGCCCCAGGGCTCGCACCACCAGCACGGCCACTACGCCGAGCGCCCGTAGTCCCGGCCCCACCCGTCGAGGGCCGGCCGGACACCTTCCGGC